>NZ_JBFTNE010000009.1:0-106539 GCF_056397325.1 Cupriavidus sp. 05N39 | reverse complement strand
GTACGAAAGTACTGGGGGGTTTTGCTTTTGCGGCTTCGAAATTGTCATCCGTCGCGATCACGGCTGATCGGCGAAAGTCGGCTGCGTCATGTCTTTGACATCAAAACAGCCTACCTTGCACAGTGTTGAACCTAACCCATGGAGACCAGCATGAACTTCACCCCGGAACAAGTCGCGGCTGTCCATAAGGCTAATGTGGAAACGCTGTTCGGCCTGACCACCAAAGCCTTCGAAGGTATTGAGAAGCTGGTCGAACTGAACCTGCAAGTGGTCAAGACGACTTTCACCGAAAACGTGGATAACGCCAGGAAGGCGCTCGCCGCGAAGGATGCCCAGGAGATCCTGGCCATCCATGCCTCGTTGGTCCAGCCGATTGCCGAAAAAGCCATGGCGTATAGCCGCCACGTGTACGACATTGCCTCGGAGACCCAGTCAGAGTTCACCAAGGTCGCCGAAGTCCAACTGGCTGAAAACTCGAAGAAGATACAGGCCCTCGTCGAGAGCTTCGCCAAGAATGCGCCCGCAGGCGCCGAGTCGACCGTTGCCATCGTAAAGTCCGCGATCAGCGCCGCCAACAACGCCTACGAGTCAGTGCAGAAGGCAACCAAGCAGGCCGTTGAAACTGCTGAAAGCACTCTCCAGGCCGCAGCCGTCGCCACTAGCAAGGCCGCCGAGCAGGAAGGCGCCACCGCTGGCGCGGCAGCCAAGAAGTCGACCGCCGCTTGATCCGCTGATCAAGCGGCTGGAATGCGACCGGCCTGCGGCCGGTTCGCCCGCACGACGCTTGTGACACCGGGCTGTGCAGGCGCCGCGTGCTAGCATCCATCGAAATGGAAATGGAGCTAGGACGCAGATGGAAAGCGGCACCACGGAATACAAAGGCTATGTCGTCCACGTCTACTGCAAGACGATCAAGGACGGATTGCACATTGCGTCGTGCGCGATCTGGGAGGATGGGGCGGTAGTGCAGGATGCCAGGTCGATTGGCCGCAATCATGCCTCGTCCGCCGACGCGAAGGTGGCGGCCTATGAATGGGCGAAGCTGTGGATAGACGGCAATGGCTGAGCGTTTTTGGAGATATTTTCCAGGCGAGTGTGGAGCAGGTGCGATGTACATGTGGCGCACGCGAGGCCAGTTGTCCTTCACTTGCCACATGGATCAGACGCCGCTTGCTTACGCAAATGGCCGCTTGCCTTAGCACTTTCCAGTTCTTTTTGTATTAGGGGTATCCAGATGCTCTTAATCCGCGTATATTCTCTTTCGCGGGGTGGAGCAGTTGGCAGCTCGTCGGGCTCATAACCCGAAGGTCGCAGGTTCAAGTCCTGCCCCCGCAACCAACACCAAAAGCCCGTCCGGTTCATGCCGCACGGGCTTTTTGCTTGGCCTGCCGCCGCATGCACGCTAGGCGAAATCACCTGGGGGATCGTCTGGGATGGTCCACTTTTCAGGCTTCTTTTCGCTGGCCGGGGCGCTCTTCGGCAATGGCGAAGGAGGGTGGGGTGTCATCTGCAACAGGAGTTGTACTGACGATACATCGACGGTTTCCTCATCGCCGTCTTCAGACCAATACCTGAGCGTCACTGTCATGTTCCTCTCCGGTAAGTGACTCAAGGAATCCCGGATGCCGTCATGGCGCAGGCGGGGCAAGCTTTCACCTTAGAGCGATTTCGCTTTCCTGCATGTCGTCAATGGCGATGGCCATGGTGGGGATCGCCATGCCGCCGTCCGCAGAGATGGCGTCATGGGTGTCGTCAATCCCGCGCCCCCTGAATATTCAGTAGTGCCGTCCCCGTTTTCGTCATATATGGCGAGAACAAGCTCATCACCTGTGACGCCCCCCAACTGATGTGTTCCCGCTTGATGGAATCAATTCCATGACGGGACCGGAGATAGTCGATCCAGTAGGTAGACACGATCCAGGTGTTGACGACCAACTGGTCAAGTTGCTCGGGCGTGGCACGCAACAGTCCAGCGGATTCCATGCAGCCGAACACGCGCCGGACATGATGCTGCCCATCGTTGGCCAGCAATTCGCTGCGTGATCGCAATGCCGGTGCAAGGCCACGGATGGACGCCGCGTCGCGATAAAAGAAGCGCCACTCCCACATCAGGCTGAACCAGCCGCTCAGGTAGCTTGCAAAACGGCCGGGGTCATCGCCCTGCGCCAGATCCGCTACCGAGGTCTCACGTAGCGCCCGCTCGAAATCGTCGAAGAGTGCCTCGAGAATTTGCTCCTTCCGGTGGAAGTGGTAGTAGAGGTTGCCCTCCTGGATGCCAACCGACGACGCGATTTCCGCAGTGGTGACCACGACCGGGCCGCGCTCGTTGAACAGGCTCAGGCAGGCATCCAGAATGCGCTCGCGCGTCTTGGGACGCCGGGCCGGCGCACCTTCCGCCGTCATGGCCGGCCAATCCTGTCATGTTTCGTCATCTGCATGTTTGCTTCGCTGGGTCTTAGGRGTAAGCCCTAGATCTGGCAATCCCGGTTGATTAATTAGGGTGAACACCCTAGTCTAGTCTGAAGACAACACGGATGCACGTTGATAATTCGGCGCGGCAAGCGTCCGGCCCGGTTTGGTCAACAGGAGACTATCGATGCTATCAGGCAACGCGGAACATCCGCATTCCCAGGCCCATGCCGGCACGTCGGCCGAAGCGTTGAAGGCGGGGCACGCCGCAAATGAAGGCGCGGCGCAACACGTCGATGTGCTGATCGTTGGGGCGGGGCTTTCCGGTATTTGCGCTGGTTACCACCTGCAAACCAGTTGCCCCGGCAAGAGCTTCGCCATCCTGGAAGGGCGCGAGGCGATCGGCGGTACCTGGGACCTCTTTCGCTATCCCGGCGTGCGTTCGGACTCGGACATGTATACGCTCGGCTTCAGTTTCCGCCCCTGGCGCAGTGAAAAGTCGATCGCCGATGGCGACTCCATCCTGGCGTACATCCGCGGTACGGCCCGGGAATTCGGCATCGAGCGGCATATCCGCTTTGGCCACTGCGCCACGCAGGCGTCGTGGTCGACCGAGACCGCGCGATGGACAGTCGAGGCAACGGCCGGTCCGCATGGCACGCCGGTCCGTTTTACCTGCAGCTTTCTTTACCTGTGCAGTGGCTACTACGATTACGCCGATGGCTATATGCCAGGCTGGCCTGGCATGGAGCGCTTCGGCGGCAAGATCGTGCATCCGCAGCACTGGCCGTCTGACTTGGCGTATGACGGCAAGCGCGTGGTCGTAATTGGCAGCGGCGCGACCGCCGTCACGCTGCTGCCGGCGATGGCGGAGCGCGCGGCCCATGTGACCATGCTGCAGCGTTCGCCAACCTACATCGTGGCACGGCCGTCGAGCGATGCCGTTTCCGCATGGTTGCAGCGGCGTTTGCCGGCGGGGATGGCCCATCGTGTCACGCGCTGGAAAAACGTCCTGTTGGGCATGTATTTCTACAATCTGTCGCGCAAGAAGCCGGATCTGGTCAAGCAGAAAATCCTCAAGGGTGTGCGCGCGCAGCTCGGCCCGGACTACGATGTCGACAAGCATTTCACGCCGTCCTATAAGCCGTGGGACCAGCGGCTCTGCCTTGTGCCGGACTCCGATCTCTTCAAATCCATTCGTTCCGGCAAGGCGTCGGTAGTCACCGACCAGATCGAATCGTTCACCGAGACCGGACTGCAGTTGCGCTCAGGCGAGCGGCTCGATGCCGATGTCATCGTGACGGCCACCGGACTCCAACTGAAGGTGGCGGGCGGGATGAAGATCGAGGTGGACGGAACCCCGATGAACCCGGCGCAGGCCTTTATGTACAAGGGCATGATGTACAGTGACATGCCGAACCTGGCGGTCGCCATGGGCTATGTGAACGCCTCCTGGACCCTGAAGGCGGAATTGTCGTCGACCTACGTGTGCCGCCTGCTCAATCATATGGACGCGCATGGCCATGCGTGGTGCGCACCGCGCCGCACGGATCCGTCTGCCGGTGAGGAGTCTTCGTTGTCGCTGAGTTCCGGCTATGTCCGGCGCGCCAGCAACATTTTGCCCAAGCAGGGTTCCAGGCGGCCCTGGAAGGTCCACCAGAACTACCTGTTCGACCTGATGGCCCTGAAGTTCGGCAGGGTCGTGGACAGCGAGATGGCGTTCGGCCGCGCCGGCGCGGACGCCATGCGGCCCGGCCCGGCGGTGGCTGCCGGCATGGCCGCCGATTCCGTTAACAGTTGAAAGGATAGACGCAATGGCCATATTGATTGCCTGCATTGCCATCGGTGGGATTGTTTTGCTTGGGTTGGTGGCATTTACCGGACTCATCGCGCACAAGGTGGAAAAGGCGCTGCCGCCCAAGGGCAAGTTCATTGAGATCGATGGTGCCCGGCTTCATTACATCGACAAGGGCCAGGGCCCCGTCATTGTCATGGTTCACGGGTTGGGCGGGCAGACCGGGAATTTCTCGCACTCCTTGCTGGAGCGGCTGACCAGCCGGTTCCGCGTCATCCTGGTCGACCGGCCGGGTTCGGGGTACTCGACCAGGCCAGCGGCGATGTCGGCCCGCCTGAGCGCGCAAAGCGCGGTCGTGGCCAAGTTCATCCGGGCGCTCGGCGTGGAGAATCCCCTGCTGGTTGGCCATTCCCTGGGTGGCGCGGTTGCCCTGGGCGTTGCACTCGATCATCCCGGCGCGGTCGGCGGCCTCGCCCTGATCGCGCCGCTGACCCATCCGGTGGAGGGCGTGCCGCCCATGTTCCGCGCGTTGTCGATCTCGTCCGCCACGCTGCGTCGCGCCATCGCGTGGACATGGGCGGTACCCAGGTCCATCTTGCGCGGGCGGGCAATGCTCGATCTGGTTTTCAGCCCCGATCAGCCGCCCAAGGATTTTGCGATTGCCGGTGGCGGGCTGCTTGGCCTGCGGCCCGGCAGTTTCTACGCCGCGTCGTCCGATATGGTCAGCGTGGCGGAGGATCTCCCCGGCATGGCGCAGCGCTACGCATCGCTGACCCTGCCGATCAGCATCCTGTATGGGACCGCCGACGCCGTGCTTGACTGGCAGGCGCACGGCAAGGCGATGAAGGACAAACTGCCGGCGCTGGATCTGGAACTCGTGCCGGGCGGGCACATGCTGCCGGTCACGATTCCGGATAAGACCGCGGCTTGGGTCACGGCGGCTGCCGCGCGGCTCTGACGACGGCACCACCGGCGCGCGCGTTGCGCACGCGCCAGCACCGCGGCTTAAGCGTCGATGGTAAAGCCGATCTCCTTGATGAATTCCCCCCAGCGTAAATAGTCTGCCTTGACCTGGGCGGCGAAGGCCGGCGGCGTAATGGACTGCGGCGGCAATACACCGACCGCGAACAGCCGCTTGTGATAGGCCGAATCAGTCAGCACTTTCTGGATGGCCACCGAGACCGCGGCGACGACATCCGGTGGCATGGCCTTGGGACCGAACAACGCGAAGTAGCCGCTCAATTGCTCCATGCCCGGAAATCCCTGCTCGCGGAACGTGGGAACACCCGGCGCCATGTCCGAGCGTTCCGGCGTGGTGATGGCCAGAGCCTTGGTCTTGCCGGACTGGTACAGCGGTACCGCGGTGGTCAGCCCGTCGATCATCACTGGCACCACGCCGCCCACGAGGTCTTGCGTGGCGGGCGCCGAGCCTTTATACAACACCGGCTCCAGCCTGCTGCCGGCGAGCTTGTTGAGCAGCAGCGGGCCAAAGTGCGACGACGTGCCCGGGCCGTAGGAAGCCGAATGCAGTGGCGCTTTGGCGCTCTTGGAATACGCGATCATCTCGGCGAGCGTGGAGAAGGGCGCATTCTTGGTTGCCACCAGCAGCACCGGCGCGCGCGCCGCTTCGGCCAGTGCCGTCAGGTCCGTGAGGGGGTCATAGGGCACCTTGTTGATATGCGCGCCGGAGGTAGCCGAGGAGCCGAGCGTCATTAGCAGCGTGTGGCCATCCGGTTTGGCGCGAATCACGTCCAGCGTCGCGGGAATGGTTGCGCCGCCGGGCTTGTTTTCCACGACCACCGACTGGCCGAGGGACTTGCCAAGGAAGTCGGCGAACAACCGCGCCACCACATCGGTACCGCCGCCGGCGGGATAGGCTACGACCAGGCGCAGCGGACGACTCGGCCAGCTATTGGCAAACGCGGGGGCAGAGCCGACAGCCGCGGCGGCTACCGCGGCGGTAAGGAAATGACGACGATCCATGCTTGTGCCTCCTGACGGTGATGAGCAGATAAGTGCTCTTTTCAATGCGTAAGGAGGATACTCATGGAGGAGGGGCCGATGATGGAATCGGGCGATACCCTTCCCATGACGGCGTGCATGAATGTGCGGGTGGCCCGGGCCGGGCCCCTGGCGCTATTGCGTCAGGCCGGCCATGCTAGGATCCTGTCTCCGATTCAAAGTGAGCAAATGATGTCGACTGCCTTCCAGATACACACTCCAGCCCCGTCCGAAGATGGCGAGCTCATCGGCTTCTCCATCGTGGCGGACGGCGTGGCAGGCAGTGGCTTTGTGTCGCGTTCGGCACTCGATGCGCTGGCCCAGGGCCAGATCGGCAGCCACCTGGGTATTTTCGAGCGGAATCTTGGCCGTATCCAGGAGGCGGCATGGGCGAAATGGTCCGCGGACCGCTCGCTGAACCCCGTGTTGCTGGAAGAGCACGACTTCTGAAACCTTCGCCTGGCGATTTGTCTGGCGCCAGGCGCATGCCGGCCCGGGATTGGCAACTCGCGCGTGTCAGGTCTGGGAGAACGTGCGCACGAGCTTGGTCTTGAGCGGCCAGGGGCGGGCCGCGAGGATCCAGATGCAGAGCAGTGGGCCGATGAGCGGGATCAGCGCCAGGTAGGCGTACAGCCCACCAAAATGCGCGGCCTTGAAGACCTTCCTGAATGGGAAGAACCACAAAGCTTCGAAGAGTAAAAATCCGAGAACGTAATACATCATGGTCATGCGTCCTGTACGGCTGGCTGGCGTGGCATCTGCGCCGCGCTGCAGCATTGTAGAGTCCCTTTGCTGACTCATAATCCCGCCGCTTTGGGGGATTTTGGAGCGCGGTGCGTCCATGACTGTGTAGTATTCGCGTGATTTACCGCAGCGCCCGCTGCGCCACGGCAACCAGTGCCACACCCACGCAGGCGAAGGCCAGCAGCGCGAAGAGATTGCTCACCGCAATCAACTGCGCTTGTTGGTCGATCAGTGCCGACCAGCGTGTCAGCGTGGCGGCATCGAAGCCGTCGGGCAGGTCGAACGGGGTGATCCGGGCCACCAGTTGCGTGCGCGCCATTGCCTCGCCGTACTGGAGCCACAGGCTGGCTACGCCGGTGCCGCCGGCCGTTGCGATCTGGCGCATGATGTTCTTGAACTGATACGCGTGCGCAAAATCCTCGACGCTGAAGTCCGCATAGGTCAGGCCTGCCACCAGTGCCAGGATGAAGGGCGTGGTCAGGCTCTGCAGCGTCAGGGCCGGCAGCAGGACGGCCATGGATGCCCCCGGCATCATCCGCTGGCTCAGGAGCCAGGCCGCGCCGGCAAACATGAAATAGCCCAGGGCGATGTAGCGCCGCTGCCCCTTCAGCCTCGTGCCCGCATAGGTAAAGGCGCAAAGACCCGCAAAACCGATCAGCCCGGTGATGGTCAAGACCTTGCCCGCGGTCTGGAACGTGAAGCCCAGCCCGGACTGCAGCGTGCTGGGCACTACATATCCCCACAGTCCGTTGAGGAAGTAGTACAGGGTGTAGAAGCCTAGCCCGACCAGGTAGCGGCGGCCGAACAACAGCTTGGGATTGAGCCAGGGATCGGGATGGCGGTGCTGGTGGATGAAGACGCCCGCAACAAGCGCCAGTCCGGCGAGAGGGGTGATAGCCACCGATGGCGAACTGGTCAACTCATAGAAGCGCAGGTCGCCCAGCCCGTGCAGCAGGACCAGCGCGCCCGTGCCCAGCAAGATCACTGTAATCCAATCCATGCCGCCGACGTCCACTTCCCACGGTGCAAGCGATGCCGCGAGCCGTCGTGGATACGAGACGAACACCAGCAGGATCGCCGCGGCCGACATGCCTGCCTGCACCGCGAAGATCATCCGCCAGCTCGCATCCTCCACCAGCACCGCCGTGAGCCACGGGGCCAGCGCCGCCAGGCCCATGCCGCCGGCATTGAAGCCGAGAAAGAGAGGGCGGCGCTCTTCGCGGGCCGCCACCAGCTGGATGATGATGCGTGAGGCGGTGAACAAGCCGCCGGCGCCGAAACCTTGCACGGCGCGCGCCAGGCTCAGTTCCAGTGGCGTATTGCAAACGGTGCACAGTACGGCGCCCACGGTGGCGATGGCCAGGCCGAGCAGGGTATAGCCGCGATAACTGATGTCCTGCGCGATGCGCCGCAGCACCAGGTTGGCGGCCATGGCCGCGGCGGCATAGGACGTGAGGCTCCAGAGAAAATCCTCCGGCGAGGCGTGGATGCCGCCCCGGATGTGCGTACCGGCGACGCCCATCATGGATGACGCCACGAAATCCACGCCAGTAGCGCAGCCCAGCGTGAACGCAAAGAGATATRCCTGCGCCGGTGACAGATCGGGGTGCTTGGCCAACGTCGCGCTGCCAGTTGCCATGACGGTCTCGTCCATCGCGTGAATGCAATCCGCGGTCCGGTCCGCTCGCATCTGGACGCTGGGGCAAGCCGGGCCGAAGCACCGTGCGGCGAGCGAGGACGGCCAGCATTCCCAGTATCGGCCAAATGAGCGGAGCGCCCAAGCCGAACATCGGGAGCGTGTTTCAGGACYGCCGTGCGTCGTGGCGACAATCGCTCGGCGCGCGCCATGCCGCCCTGGCGCCGTCCGGCTCACGGCAAATGGTTATATCCCTGAACGATGCCCGGATATTGGGCGCGAGTTTGCGCGCCAATGGTGATACCGCGCACGGGTCTACGTTATCGAAACGGTTCGCGCTGGGATTATTATTCTGCGCATTATCGAGATAATGCACGCCTTGACGGTGGGGCGAATCGCTGCAGTCCCGTGCGGAAAGATCCAGGCTCTGCCGGAGAGGCGGTTCATACGCCTGTATTCCCGCCCGACAACATATTGTCTTGACTCAGGCTGCCGGATTGGCCGGAAAGCGGAGGGCAAGACGCGGCGCGAGTATGCCGGGACGAGGCGCGGCGTAACGGGTGTTGGTTCGCTTCCCCGCATTGTTCACCGTGGTTTAATTGACAAGTACCTTGCTGCGGAACATCATCGCTCGGGGAAAATAATCGCACCTCCGCGCAAGGATGTCGTCCGTTCGTCGGCGATAGCGCGTGGAAGGTCGCCAGTCCGACGAGGAACCGGGGTCATGATGATTTCGCTACGCCGAATAACGAGTGCGCTTGCGCTCGGTCTGCTGTTGTCCGCCTGTGCCACGGGCCCGCAATCGTCCGCCGTGCCGCAAGCCTCCTCGCTGCCGTCCGATGCGGCCAACAAGGCCTTGTCGACCGAGGTATTCGTCTACGCCTATCCACTGGTGCTGATGGATGTGACGCGCGAAGTCATGACAGCGCGCACGCCCGTCAATACTTTCTCGCACAAGCGCAGCTTCCCGGACGCTTCTTTCACCGAGGTGGTCAGCCCGAATGCGGATACGCTTTATTCGACGGCATGGCTGGACTTGTCCGCCGAGCCGGTGATCCTGTCGCTGCCCGATACACACGGCCGCTATTACCTGATGCCGCTGATGGACGCATGGACCAATGTCTTCGCGTCTCCAGGCAAGCGTACCACCGGTACCAAGCGGGCTGTGTTTGCCGTAACCGGTCCTAAATGGAAAGGCACATTGCCAGCGGGTGTAAAGGAAATTCGCGCCCCCACGGATATGGTGTGGCTGATTGGCCGTACCCAGACCAACGGCAAGCAGGATTATGCGGCGGTCCGCCACTTGCAAGACCAGTATCGGCTGATGCCGCTCTCGGCATGGCAGCGGGGTGGCAAGGCGCGGCCCAAGGCCACGCAGCCAAGCCTGACCGAAGCGGTTGCCGTGGACGTGGAGACGCCACCTGTGGAGCAGGTGGCAGCCATGGACGCGCAGGCGTTCTTCACGCGTTTCGCAGCGCTGCTGCCCGCCAATCCGCCCGCGGCGGCCGACGCCGCCATGGTGGAATCGACCAAGAAGCTCGGCATCGTCCCGGGCATGCCATTCTCCGTAACTGCGATGGAGCCCTCGACGGCGCGCGCGGTGCAGGAAGGCGCCACGACCGCCCTGGCGGGCATCGTCGCAGCCGCCAGGCGCGGCGGCGAGCCGGGGATTCAATGGACCGTGCACCGGGATCTCGGCAATTACGGTACGTCCTATGGCAAGCGTGCGGTGGTGGCATGGGTGGGGCTGGGCGCCAATTTGCCGGAGGACGCGCTCTACCCCATTACGCGCGTGGATGCCGCGGGCCAGCCGCTGAGTGGCGCGCATCGCTACCGGATGCATTTCAACAAGGGCCAGATGCCGCCGACCGATGCCTTCTGGTCATTGACCCTCTACAACAGCAAACAGGCATTCGTCGCCAATCCCCTTGGCCGCTACGCCATCGGCGACCGCGACCGGCTCAGGTATAACCGCGACGGCTCGCTCGATATCTTTATCCAGAACGCCCGCCCGCAGGGCAGCCGCGCCGCCAACTGGCTGCCGGCGCCGCCAGACGCCTTCAACCTGACGCTTCGCGTGTATTGGCCCCGGCAAGCGATGCTGGACGGTGCATGGAACGCGCCCGCGGTGGAACGGGTGGATTGATTTCCGGGCGGTTTCAGCCACAGGAATGAGAAAAACCCGCCTTGGCGGGTTTTTCTCATCAGGATGCCAGCGAACTGCCTGCCGGCTCAGAACTTGTATTTGATGCCGGCGTAGAGCGCGCGGCCGGAACCCGGGTAGAACACCATGGTGTTTGCGGTCCGGGCATCGGTCACGGTGCTGAAGTCGCTCACATAGCGCTTGTCGCCGAGGTTGCGCGCGTCGAGGAAGACTGTCACGCCGCGCTGGAATTCATAGCTGGCTTGCAGGCCAAACAGCGCATAGCCGGGTGCGCGCAGCGTGTTGGCGTAGTCGACATAGGCGCCGCCCGGCACCCAGTCGATGGTGCCGGCCACGCGCAGCCCGGCCGCGCGGCTGTAGGCGATGGTGGTGCGCAGCACGTGCTCGGGCACGCCGGCGATGCGGTTATTGCCGTACTGCGGATCGTTGTCGAAGCGGAAGTCGCTGTAGTTCCACAGTTGCGACAGCGTGAGCTTGTCGCCCGAGCCGAACACGTTTTGCAGCACGTCGCTCGAGACGCCAAGCTCCACGCCTTGCAGCGTGGTGCGGTTGGCGTTGAAGGTGGCGGCCGGGATATTCGGGTTTGTGGTGTATTGCAGCAGTTGGTCGCGTACCAGCGAGCGGTACGCGGTCACGTCCCAGGAGAATCGCTCGCGCTTGCCGCGCGTGCCCAGTTCCAGCGTCCAGCCGTGCTGGGCGCTCAGCGGCACGAAACGGGTGGTGGCCGCGAAGGTCTGGGTCAGGTCGGTGAAGTCGGGCACGTCCGCGCTGCGCGTGATGTCGGCAAAGGYCTGCACGTCGCGAACCGGCTCCCACAGCACGCCGAACTTGGGGTTCACGCCGCTATAGGCGACGCTGTCGGACTTGGCTGTAGGGTCGGCCGGCAGACCGCCGTAGTCATGGTAGTTGCGGACATTGCGGTAAGCCTTGGCGCCCGCCATCAGCGCGACAGTCGGCGTTACGTAAAGACGGTCTTCGAGATAGGCCTCGTAGTTATACGCGTCCTGCGCCGCATTGAGCGTCTGGGCGCCACGGTTGCCCGCGTTGTTGATGTACTGGCGCGCATCGTTGTTGCCACCGAAGAAGCGCGCGCCGACGATAAGCTGGTTGCGCAGGCCGCCAACGGTCTGCGTGCCGGTGTAGCGCGGGGCGAACCCGTAAGTCCAGGAGTCCTGGTCGATGACCTGGAAGATCGGGTGGTACAGGCTCTTGTGGATGACCCAGGTGGTGAAATCGAGCTGGCCGCTGTCGAGCTTGACGGTGGTCACGTTGGCAACGCGCTCGGTACGCGTATTGCGCGCCTGGTCGCCGGCCACCGCGGCGGGCGAGGCCTTCGTCGGATTGTTCAGTGCATCGGACAACGACAGCGAGCCGGGCAGCTTCTGGTCGACGATATAGGCACCGAGGTAGAAGCGCGTTTCCACCGCCGGGCTGAAGCGGTAGCCGAAGTTGGCATTGAACTGCTCGTACTGGCCGCGCTCATGAGCGCGGTAGCCATCGGCGTGGTTGACGCTCAGGTTGGCCAGGAAATCGAAAGCGCCGATCTGGCGCGAGACCTGGCCGCTGGCGCGCACGGTGCCGAAGCTGCCGCCGTCCACGCGCAACTGGTTGGGCGCGTCGGCGGTCAGCGCGGTGGGCGTGGTGAAGTTGATGGCGCCACCCAGCGTGGTGCTGCCATAAGCCAGCCCATTGCCGCCCTTGTAGATTTCCGCGGCGCTCAGGCCGAGCGGATCGATCTGGTAAAAGTCGCCGCTGCCATCCGCGAAGTTGGTGGGAATGCCGTCTTGCAGGATTTCGAGGCCGCGCGTGTGATAGCCGCGCGCAATGCCCGACCCTCGAACGGATAGCCGGAGTTCCTGGCCGTAGCGCTCCTGCACATAAACCCCTGGCGCATCCTTGAGGACGTCGCGCAGGTTGCTGGCGTAAGTGTCGCTGTAGGACGCAGCGTCGACAAAGCCTACCGAGCCGGCCGTCTGGTCCAGCGCCTGTTTCTGCTGCTGGACATTCGGCACGGTCAGCGATCCCGGCGCCTTGGCTGTCACTGTGGTTATGGGCAGTGTGACAGCGGCGTCCGCCGGGGCCGGGCTGGCGGCTTGTGCGAGGGCGGCGCTGGTGAATGCCGCGGCGGGCAGGGCGGCGGCACGCCGCTTCCAGTGTCTGGCTCGTTTCATGTTTTCCCTTGTGACGCCGGACCTGCTTGGGGCCGCGCCTTTTCGTCGTGCTTGGATAGGCGCGTACGATACGGAAGACCCCCTGCCGCGCGCTATGTGACACAGTGCCGCATTAATTGCACCAGGGCACATCCGGCGATGTGGACGGCAGGGCGAAGCCGTTCCTTTTACCCGTCGGGAAACAAAAAACAGCCAGCTTTCCGGCATGCTTCGCACACCGGAAAGCTGGCTGACGTATTTGCTAACTCGATTTAATTCGATTTAATTCGATCTAAGCCGGCTTCATTCGATGCCGGGTTGCTCAGGCCGCGTGGCTCACGCAATCGACACAGCCCGCTGCGTGGCCCGTGCCATGCTGTGCCGCGTGCCCGCCGAGGCCCGCCCGGCGGGTGGTGCGCTGCCAGGTGGGGGCGCCCGTCTTGCCGATCTGCTCGCGCAGGCTGCGCGCGGCGGCCACCATATTGGCCAGCGCGGCTTCGGTTTCCGGCCACGCGCGCGTCTTCAGCCCGCAGTCCGGATTGACCCACAGGCGTTGCGGCGGGATGACCTCGCAAGCCCGTTCGAGCAGGTGCGTGATGGCTTCCACGCTCGGCACGCGCGGCGAGTGGATGTCGTACACGCCCGGTCCGATCTCGTTGGGATAGTCGAACGCACCAAAGCCTTCGAGTAGTTCCATGGCCGAGCGCGAGGTCTCGATGGTGATCACGTCGGCATCCAGCGCGGCGATGGCGGGCAGGATGTCATTAAATTCGGCATAGCACATATGCGTGTGGATCTGCGTTTCGTCCGCCACCGATGCGGCCGAGATCTTGAACGCGTGCACCGCCCATTCCAGGTACGCTGCCCAGTCGCCCTTGCGCAGCGGCAAGCCTTCGCGCAAGGCGGGTTCGTCGATCTGGATGATGCGGATGCCGGCCTGCTCCAGGTCGGAGACTTCATCGCGGATGGCCAGCGCGAGTTGCAAAGTGGTGGTGGCGCGCGGCTGGTCGTCGCGCACGAAAGACCATTGCAGCATGGTGACGGGACCCGTCAGCATGCCCTTCATCGGACGCTCGGTCAGTGATTGCGCATAGCGCGTGGTTTCCACCGTCATCGGCTCGGGGCGGTACACATCGCCGTAGATCACGGGCGGCTTGACGCAGCGTGAACCATAGCTCTGCACCCAGCCGTTCTCGGTGAAGGTGTAGCCGCACAGTTGCTCGCCGAAATACTCGACCATGTCGTTGCGCTCGGCTTCGCCGTGCACCAGCACGTCCAGTCCCAGGGCTTCCTGCTTGCGCACCGCGGTCTCGATTTCCGCACGGATGCGTTGCAGGTAGTCCAGCGCGCCGATCTCGCCGCGGCGGTAGGCGGCGCGCGTCTGGCGGATCGCGGTCGTCTGCGGGAAGGAGCCGATCGTGGTGGTCGGCAGCGCCGGCAGCTGCAGCGCGGCGCGCTGGCGTTCGATGCGGGTCTGGAAGGGGCTCTTGCGTTCCGCCATGGCGGCGCTGACCGCCGCGACGCGTGCCTGCACCTGCTGGTTGACCACGCGGCGCGAGCTGCGGCGCGAGGTGAGTGCGGCATCGGTAGCGGCAAGCTCGGCGGCTACCGCGGCCTCGCCTTCATTCAGCGCGCGCGCCAGCACTTTCACTTCGGCCAGCTTTTCGGTGGCGAAGGCCAGCCAGGTCTTGATCTCCGCATCGAGCTTGTGCTCGGCATCGAGAGAAACCGGCACGTGCAGCAGCGAGCAGGACGGCGCGACCCACAGGCGCTCGCCGAGTTCGGCGTGCAGCGGCGCCAGGATGGCCAGCGCGCGGCGCAGGTCGGTGCGCCAGATATTGCGGCCGTCGATCACGCCGGCGGATAGCACCGCATTGGCCGGCAGCACCTTGCGCCAGGCGTCGAGCTGCCGCGGCGCGCGCACCAGGTCGATGTGGAAGCCTTGCACCGGCAGGGCGGCAGCGCGTGCCGCGTGGTCGGCGGCGCTGTCGAAATAGGTGGCAAGGAGCAGCTTTACGCCGGAGCCGGCCAGTTCGGCGTAGGCGCCGTCATACGCATCGAGCCACGCCGGCGCCAGGTCCAGGCACAGCGCCGGCTCGTCGATCTGCACCCATTCGATGCCGCGCTCGCGCAGGCGGGCCAGGATGCGGCCATAAGCGGCCACCAGGCCGGGCAGCAGGCTCAGGCGGTCGAAGCCGTCCACATGCGTCTTGGACAGCCACAGGTAGGTGACCGGCCCGATCAGCACCGGCTTGGCCGTCAGGCCCAGCGCCAGCGCTTCTTCCACTTCATCGAAGAACCAGTCCACGCCGCCATCGAAGCGGGTATCGGGTGYGAGTTCGGGGACCAGGTAGTGGTAGTTGGTGTCGAACCACTTGGTCATTTCCATGGCGGGCTGCGCCTTGTTGCCGCGGGCCAGCTCGAAATACTGCGCCAGGCTCAGTTGCCCGGGGTCGAAGCCGAAACGCGCGGGCAGGGCGCCAAGCAACGCACTCAGGCTCAACACCTGGTCGTAGTAGGCGAAGTCGCCCACCGCGACGCTGTCCAGCCCGGCTTGCGCCTGCGACTGCCAGTGACGCTGGCGCAGCCCGGCCGCCACCTGGCGCAGGCTGGCTTCGTCGGTTTCGCCGCGCCAGAAGGCCTCCTGGGCGAACTTCAGTTCGCGCTGCGCGCCGATGCGGGGAAAGCCGGGGATATGGGTGCGTGCCATGCAATGCTCCGTATGTGAGATGTGACGATGGCGCCCAGTTTGGAATCCGGAGTAAAATGAATCAAGCGATAAGATTTAATCAACGTATGAATCAATTTCATATCAATCCGACCAGGCGCTGCCCGGCCCAACGCAGGAGCCAGCCGTGATCGAAGTCAGGCACCTGCGCTCCCTGGTGGCGATCGCCGAGTCAGGCAAGCTGGCCTCGGCCGCCGAGCGCGTGCATGTGAGCCAGTCGGCGCTGTCCCACCAGATCAAGGGCATTGAGGCGCACTACGGCCTGCCGCTGTTCGACCGTACCCGCCAGGGCCTGCGCTTTACCCCGGCCGGCGAACGCCTGCTGGCGCTGGCCCGCGAGACACTTGCCGCCATCAGCACGGCCGAACGCGATCTAGCCCGGCTCAAAGGCGATACGCGCGGGGAGTTGCGCATCGTGCTGGAGTGCCATACCTGCTTCGACTGGCTGATGCCCGTGATGGACGAGTTCCGCCGGCGCTGGCCGGAAGTGGAGGTGGACCTGGTGGCGGGGTTCCACGCCGATCCGCTGGCCTTGCTGGCCGAGGGACGCACCGACATGGTCATCGGCTCGCTGCCGCCGGCCAAGCGCGGACTGGCGGTGGCGCCGCTGTTTCGCTTCGAGATTCTGGCGGTGATCGCCAACGAGCACCGGCTGCGCAACAAGCGCCGGATCGAGGCGGCCGACCTGGCCGGCGAAACCCTGATCACCTACCCGGTGCCGGAGCAGCGCATCGACCTGATCCGCGAAGTGCTGGAGCCCGCCGGCATCAAGCTGCAGCGGCGCACGGCCGAGTTGACGGTGGCGGTGCTGCAACTGGTGGCCAGCCGCCGCGGCGTGGCCGCGCTGCCCAACTGGGGCGTGAAGAACTACGTCGACCACGACTATGTGCTGGCCAAGCGGATTGGCGCCAAGGGTTTGTGGAGCGAGCTGTATGCGACCACGCCGGCCGCGCTGGCGGAGCGGCCCTATGTGCGCGATTTTGTCTCTATCGTGCGCGATACCTGTGCCGCCGAGCTGGACGGGATCGAACTGCTGCCGGAGCTTGCATAGCGCGGACAGCAGCGCGCGCCGCCGCTATTGCACCAGTTGCCCGCTGCGCTCCGCCACGCCGATGCGTGCCTCGGTGCCCGCATTGAACTGCAGGAAATCCGCTTCGATGCCATCGCTGAAGATCACGCCGGACTCGGGCATCAGCGAGCGCAGCACGATCTGCTCGCCGCGCGGGATGTCGCCATACACCAGGGTGGCATCGGTGGCGCGGCTGGGAAAGGGCTCGCGCACGGCAAATACCAGCCGGTCGGTATCCCACGGCAAGGCCTGATACGGTGCGTCCGCCTGCGCGATGGCGCGCGCGCCGGTGACGATGCTCTTGAGCCAGGCCGTAGAGCCGAGCCCGGTCGAGACAATGACCCCGCTCGACGATTGCACCTCGCACTGCGCGCCGAGCCGGACCTCATAACGCGCCGAGGTGTGGCTGCGCGGGCCGATAAAGAAGTCGTTGACCGCGTACAGCACCTGCTGGTCCGACAACTCGGCGCGCGCCATGGTGACTGGCCGTGCAGGGCGGCGATCCTGCATCGCCTCGGCCAGCACGCGCGCGAGGTCGCCAGCCTGGAACGGCAACAACACGCCGTCATAGCGCGCCGGGTCGGGATTCACGCCGAGCAACGGCTGGCCATTGAGGTACTTCATGGTGTTGGCGACCAGGCCGTCCTGGCCCAGCGCGACGACGATGTCGTCCGGGCCGAACAGGAAATTAGGCAGGAACTGGCGGTCCACCACCTGCCTGCGCAGGTAGCGCGACAGCACGGCGGCGACCTGCTCGCGCGCGGCCAGGTAGGTGTCGTGCTCGCGCCGGTAATCGGTGATGTCCGCGCCCAGGTGCTCCAGGTAGAAGCGTGCCTGCGCCAGCGAGTGGTAGCGCGCCAGCAGTTCTTCCAGCCGCGTCTTGCGCGTCACCAGCACTACCTTGCGATCGGCGGCTGTGCCCATGTGTCTTGCTCCCTTTGTCCCGTATGGTCTCAGCCGCGGCCCTTGGCCTGCGGTGCCAGCAGCGACTGCAGCAGCTCCGGCGACATGTTCAGCTGCCCGATCCGCTCCGCCTTGTCGGCAATGCCGCCAAAGGCCTGCGCGATCAACTGGCCTGGGGCCATGCCCGATGCGGCCAGCGCCTGCACGATGCGCGCGTCTGCGCCCTGCAGCGCCTGCATCACGGCGCCAAGGCGGTGTGCCTCGGCCTCGGCGGTGGTGCGGGTGTTATCGGCCTCCAGGCCCACGAATTCCTTGCGGCGCGCTTCCAGCGCGATCTGCGCTTCCATGCCACTGGCTTCGAGTTCGGCCTGCTTCTTTTGCACCGCGGCTTCGGCTTCCATCTGCGTCTCGCGGATGGTGCGCTGCTTGAGTTCCACGGCGACTTCGGTGTCGAGCTCGCTCTCCTTGATGGCGCGTTCGTTTTCCACCGCGGCGTTACGGCGCGCGTAGATGGCGTCGTCGGCGGCTTTCAGGATTTGTTCGCGGACTTCGGCTTCCAGGGCGCGCGCGGTTTCGGCGCGCGGCTTGACGGCCACCATCGAGAACGAGAGGATTTCCAGCCCTAAAGCGAGCACGTCCGGCTGGCTCTTGAGCGCGCCTTCGACCTGGCGCGCCATGCGGTCCGAGGCCTGCAGGGCGGAGCGCAGCGTTTCCGCGCTAACGGCCTGCTGCACCAGCACTTCCACCACGCCTTCGACGCGGGTGCGCAAGTTCTGCGGATCCTCGGAAATGTAGTTGCGGCCATCCGGCTTGAGCGCGAAATTGAGCATGGCGGCTGTCTTGCGCGGCTCTGCGATGCGATAGGAGAGATTGCCCTGCACCGTGACGGACTGGAAATCGGTGGTGATCAGCTCGAAGATGTAGGGCAGGATCTGGCTGCCCACCGGCACCGCCACCAGGGAGGTGGTGGGCGCGTAGTAGTAGAACGACTGGCCGCTGCCTTCGCGGACGATCTTGCCGCTCTTCATCTGCATCAGGTAGGTGGTGGGATCTGCCTTGATGAATCGGATGCCGAACATGGTGGTCCTTTCGCGTGGTGTCTTTGATTGCCCGCATTCGGTGGCGGGTATTAAGTGTGTCTGTGCCACTAATGTAAGTGGGGCTGTGACACTTGTCAACTTATAATCCGGCCTGAACAACCTGCCGCAAGGAGCGCACAGCCCTATGACGAAGCCCGCCGCGCCCGCCTTCGGGCGCCCGCTGACCACCGTGGACGTGGTCATCCTTACCATCCGTGCCGGGGCCTTGCAGGTGCTGCTCGTGCAGCGCCCGCAGTTGCAAGGCGAGCCTTTCCCCGGGCAATGGGCCCTGCCGGGCGGTTTCGTGGACATCGAACGGGATCAGGATCTGCAGGGGTGCGCGCTGCGCAAGCTGGCGGAGAAGACCGGAGTGAATAGCCCGTATCTGGAACAGGTGGGCAGCTGGGGCAGCGCCAAGCGCGATCCGCGCGGCTGGTCCACCACCCATGTGTACATGGCCTTGCTGGCCGATGCCACCCTGGCCCCGCAGAAGGGCGGCAATGCCGCCGACCTGCGCTGGGCGCCGGTGGAGGGCGACGGCGTGTCCGTGCCGCTGGCCTTCGATCACGCCGACCTCCTGGGCGCGGCGCTTGGGCGCGTGCGCGGCAAGACCGAATACACTTCGCTGCCCGCGCACCTGTTGCCGCCGGACTTTACGCTTGGCGAGCTGCAGCACGTCTATGAACTCGTGCTGGGCCGGCCACTGGAGAAAAAGGCTTTCCGGACCCGCATGCTGGCGGCGGGCCTGTTGGAAGAGCTCGGCACGCAGAAGGAAACCGGGCGGCGCCCGGCTTCGCTCTACCGGTTGCGAGCGCAGTCCGGGCTGGTCTATTTCACGCGGAGTTTCGAGCAGCGCGAGCGCGCGTGAATGTCCGCTGGCTACGTTGGCGCCGGATCCGATCGAAGGGCAGGGGTGCCCATCACGGTATCGTCGATGGGGAAGTGCAATATCGCCGCCAGCAGCCCGGCGGCTGCCGTGGCGCCCCATACCAGCGAATAGGAACCGGTCACGTCAAAGACGAAGCCGCCTAGCCATGCACCCAGGAACGAGCCGGCCTGATGGCTCAGGAAGCAGACGCCGAACAGCGTTCCCAGGTGGCGTGTGCCGAAGATCTTCGCCACCAGCCCGCTCGTCAGCGGCACGGTCCCCAGCCAGGTCAGGCCCATCACGGCGGCGAAGATAACGACCGAGGCGGAGGTCTTCGGCACCAGCAGGAAGGCGCCGATGGCCACGCACCGGACCAGGTAGAGCCAGCCCAGCACGTACTGCTGGCGAAAGCGGCCGCCCAGCCAGCCACATGCCCAGCTTCCCAGCATATTGAACAGCCCGATCAGGGCCAGCGCCGTCGCCCCCAGTCCCATGGGCATATGGCAGAGCGTCAGATAGCCCGGCAAATGCGTGGCGATAAAGGCAAGCTGGAATCCGCAGGCGAAGAAGCCAATGGTGAGAAGGCGATAGCCGGGGTGCCGGCACGCCCTGGACAAGACTTCACGCAGGGAAAACGCCTGCGGCTCCGCCAGTGGCGCGCGGCACGCATCCCGGCGGTCCAGAAGGATCCCGAATGGCGCCACCACGAGCATCAGGAACGCGAATACGAACAGCGACGCCGATACGCCCGATGTTTCCCGCACCGCCTGCGCAAGCGGAACCATGAGGACCTGGCCGAGCGATCCGCCGGCACTCGCCAGGCCCATCGCCATGCTGCGCTTCTCGGGGGATGCCATGCGGCCAACCGCCGACAGGACGACGCCGAAGCTGGTGCAACTGATCCCGATGCCGAACAGCAGGCCGATGCCGACGACTAGCATGGCGCCCGACGGTGCCATGGCCGCGAGTGCCAGGCCGGCGGCAATGCTGAGCGCGCCGGCGGCAACCACCGGCGCGGACCCGTATCGGTCGGCCGCGGCACCCGCGAACGGTTGCGCGAATCCCCACGCCAGATTGTGAAGCGCGATCGCGAACGCGATCACGGTGACAGGCATCCCGCGGTCGAACGACAGTGGCCCGATAAATAGCCCGAAGGTCTGCCGGATACCCATGACGACGCTCAGGATGAGCGCCGCCGACACAACGACGAGCGTTGCCGGGTGCGTTAAAGATGCAGCTTGCCTGCTGGGTGCCGTCAACATGGTGTTTGGCCCTCCTCGTGCCGCCAATACTGGCAGCGGAGGGGCGATGCGGCAAAGGAAAAGATCTTGACGACAGGTGAGGGAAATTCACCTGTGCTATCGCGGATCGGTGCGCGATGCGCCGGCTTTGCCTGTGGCTTTGCTATGGAATTGAAACGGCGGCCGAGGCGCTGTCCTCGAAGGCCCCGGCTTCGCTCAGCAGCCACTGCCTGAAGCCGGAGAGGTCGGGCCGGTGATCCGCGCCCGCCGCACTTACCAGCCAGTAGGCGGTCCGGGCGGAGATCACTTCGGGCCCGATTTCGACCAGCGCCCCGCTGGCGAGATCGCTGTCGACCAGCGGCCGCCTGCCCAGCGCGACGCCAAGGCCCGCGCTGGCCGCTTCGAAGGCCAGCTGGATCGTATCGAAGCGCAAACCGCCGGATGACGCGATCCCGGCAATGTGCGCGGCATCCAGCCAGGCCTGCCAGTCTTCGCTCGCGGGGTTGACGTGGATCAGCGTCGCGCGCCGAAGGTCCATGGTGCCGTTTGCATCGAGCAAGCTGTCGCGATAGGCGGGCTACATACCGGGACCAGCTGCTCGCCGAACAGCCGGGTCCAGCAAGCGCCAGCGGTGGGGGCCCGGCTCATCCGGATGGCGAAATCGAACCCGTCGGCGGGAAAACCGACCAGCCGCTGCGAGGTGTCGACGGTGACATTGATATCCGGCCACCGCGCGCGAAAGCCATGCAGGCGCGGCAACAGCCAACGCGATGCCAGGGTGGGCGCGCAGCTCACGGCGATCGTGCGGTTTTCCCGTTGGTTCGGCAGGCGCTGTGTCCCGGTTTCGAGCAGGGAGAACGCCTTGGACACGTAGGTCAGGTAGTCCGCGCCCGCCGGCGTCAGGGACAGCCCGCGGGGCTCGCGGATAAAGAGCTCGACGCCGAGCGACTGCTCCAGTCCGACGATCCCGTGGCTCACCGCGCTTGGCGTGACGCTCAACTCCGCGGCAGCGAGCTTGAAGCTCTGGTGGCGCCCGGCGGCTTCAAATAAGCGAAGGGATGAGAGCGGCGGCAAACGACGTGGCATGACGCATTCCGAACGACCGGCTGGCACGGTATCCGCCGCGATGTGGAGGCACCGCGGCGCAGGGGACGGCGCCCGGAGCGGGCGTCACCGAGCCGCGCGCTGACCATTTCCGGCATCGGCGGCTCAGATGCATTCTAGCGAAGATTCCATGGCGACCGGCTGCGCCGCCGGTACGGCGCGTTTTGCCGGCGCGGGGACATCCGGCACTTCCAGCACTTCCAGCACGTCGAGCACATCGGCGCCGTTTTCCAGTCGCTTGACGAACAGATCCAGCAGGTTCGCATCGCCGGCGGCGACCGACAGCGTGAGCTGGTGGGGCGCCGCCGCGTGGCCGAAGCGCATGTCGAGCAGGCGCAGCCCGGTGCGGCGGGCGTTGGCGAGCGTCCATTCGATGGCGCTGAAAAGGTCGCTGCGTTCGAGTTGCACTGCGAGGTTCAGGGTAGGCATGGCGTCGGCACCGGTGGGGGAGGCGGGTGTGAAGTTCATGCGGCAAATTTACCAGCGGGGCCCCAGAATGAGCTTCTTTATTGTCTTCGGTTTTGCGTAATTTGGAGATGGATTATCTATCTATGATAGATTGAGCAGTAACTTCATCTCTTGTAGTGGCAAAAACCATGGCAACCACCCCGAAGCTCGATGAAACGGACCGGCGCATCCTGCGCGCGTTGCGGCGCGATGGCCGGCTATCCAATCTCAAGCTGGCCGAGCAGGTCGGCTTGTCGCCCACGCCCTGCTGGAACCGCGTGCGTGCCCTGGAGGAAAGCGGGGTGATCGAGGGCTATGCGGCGCTGCTGAACCAGAAGGCGCTCGGCTTGCCCGATACCGTGCTGATCGAAGTCACGCTGGACCGGCACGATGACGAGATGCTGGATCGCTTCGGGGAAGCGCTGGCCGAACTGCCGGAAGTGATGGAAGCCTACCTGCTGACCGGCGAATACGATTACCTGATCAAGGTGGCGGTGGCGGGCACCGAAGGCTACGAGGAGTTCCTGCGCCACAAGCTCTACAAGCTGCCGGGTTTGCGGCACAGCCATTCCACCTTTGTGCTGCGTTGCATGAAGCGGGAGCCGTCGGTCGCGCCTTGAGAGCGCTTCAGGCGTCAGGCTGATTCCAGGTATCGGTGGACATCATGGCTGCCAGCGGGCGCCCCTGCCGCCAGCCTTCCACTTCCAGCATCGGCGCGGGATAAAAGGCCTGCACCGGCCCCAGGCAGAGAATGGCGATAGGCTGCGCGCCCGGCGGCAGCTTCAGCAGCGTGGCGAGCGCGTCCGGCGCGAACATCGAAACCCAGCCCAGCCCGAGATTCTCCACGCGCGCCGCCAGCCAGAGGTTTTCAATGGCGCAGGCGGCGGAGCATAGCGCCATCTCGCGCGGCATGGTGCGCCGGCCAAACACGGTGCCATCGTCGGGCGCCAGCGCAACCACCAATAGCTCGGCGCATTCGCGCACGCCTTCCACTTTCAGGCGCAGGAACTCGCCGTCACGCTCGCCCAGCGCCATCGCCGTGTTCTGCCGTTCGGCCTCGACCAGGGCGGCAATTTCCCCGCGCAGGGCGGGATTGGCGATACGGATGAAGCGCCACGGCTGCATCAGGCCAACCGAGGGGGCGCTATGCGCGGCATGGAGGAGGCGCAGCAAGACGGCCTCGTCGACCGAAGCCCCCGCAATGAAGTGCCGCATGTCGCGGCGCGAGGCGATGAGGCGGTAGAAGCTCTGCTGCTCGTCAGGTGAGAAAACGGCGGGAGGGCAGTCGGCTATGGTCGCGGGCATTGCGTGAGGGACGCCAAAGCCGGCATTGTAATCCTGTGCGGAGGCGGGCAAGCGAAGAGGGCGAACCTGAAGATCGCCGATGTTGTTCGCGCGGATAAACGGTCAGGGCACAGGCTTGGACATCTCCGCTGGCGCTCGCTATCAACCCATCCATGGATTCACGACAGTCAGGCCAATTCCTTCGAAGTCCTTTCCGTTGCGTGTGGCAAGTACGGCGCCATGATGAGAGCAAATAGCCGCAATCTGGGCATCTGCCATGCTGATGGGGCGTCCGGCTTGAGCCCGCTGGGACACCAGCGCGGCGTAGTGGACGGCGGCCGCTTCGTCGAATGGAAGCACCAGTCCCGCGAATTCTTCCTCGAGCATCTGGAGCGCTGCTTCTCGTAGCCCGCTTTTTCTGCGCCCCTCCGGCAAGCGCGCAATGCCAAATAGAAGCTCGCCAACGGTCACCGCCGTTACAGCATATTCATGTTGTGAGTGCCGGTCGAGCCATCCGATGACAGCCGGCTCGGCCTGTGCCCGCATGAACTCCGACACTACATTGGTATCGAGTACGATCATTCGGGCAAATCCGCCGACCGAGGCTGTTCCTCGCGTGGGGGTAGCTCGATCCCCGGATCAGCCAGGCCTGCAAAGCGCTGGTGTAACCGGCTTCCGAATGGGCCGGGGCCAGGTGCTTTGTTCAGGGCACGACGCAGGATGACGCGAACCTCCTCTTCCATTGAGCGACCGTGCTGTGCGGCCTCAATGCGCAAACGTGCCTTGAGATCCTCATCAATATTGCGAATGGTCAGTGTCGCCATATCCGGTCTCCTGTGCTTGCATTGAATGCAATGCTAGCACAGAGGTACAAGACGCAGTGCCATTCGGACACCTGCTAATGCCCGGACAGTGCAGGCAGCGCATCCGCGTGTGTCGCCAAAGGCAGGACGGTCTCCTTGTCAGCGGCAATCGCCGCGAACCCCTGCGCCAGGTCCGCCAGCAGGTCGTCGATCTCCTCCAGCCCGATATGCAAGCGGATCACCTGCCCGCGCGCCGACCAGTCGGTGACGGTGCGCGCGGCGTGCATGTCGGCGATCACAGCAAGGCTCTCGAAGCCGCCCCAGGAGGCGCCGATGCCGAACAGCGCAAGGCTGTCGATGAAGCGTTCGGCGGCATCCGGCGCGGCATCGCGCAGGGAGAACGACAGCAGGCCGTTGGTGCCGTGGCAATCACGGCGCCACAGTGCGTGTCCGGGGTCGCCGGGCAGGGCGGGGCAGAACACTTCGGCGACTTCGGGGCGGGTGCACAGCCAGTGCGCCACCGCCAGTGCGCCGCGTTCGTGCTGGGACAGGCGGGCGCCCAGCGTGCGCATGCCCCGCTGCACCAGATAGGCGTCGTCCGGGCTGACAGCGATGCCGAAGGCGTCGGCCAGCGCGGCCAACGCGGGCCAGGCGGCCTCGGTCGTGCAGACCGTGCCCATCATGACGTCGGAATGCCCGGACAGGTATTTGGTCGCGGCCATCAGGGAGATATCGGCGCCGAGCGCAAGTGGTTGGTACAGCAGGCCGGAGCCCCAGGTGTTGTCGGCCGCCACCAGCGCGCCATGACGATGCGCTATGTCGGCGACGGCCGGCAGGTCGCACATCTCATAGGCCAGCGAGCCGGGCGTTTCCACGTACACGAGACGGGTTTCGGGCCGCAGCCTGGCTTGCAGGTCGTGGCCGTCGGCGGCATAGAAGCTGGTGGCAATCCCGTGCTGCGCGAGAAAGCCTTCGGCGAGCTTGCGCACCGGCTCGTAGACGCAATCGGGCAGCAGCACATGCTGGCCGGGGCGCAGATAGGCCAGCAGCGTCATTGCCGCCGCCGCCAGCCCGCTGGGAAAGAGCCGCGTACGGTAGCCGCCTTCCAGCTCGGTGACCATGTCTTCCAGTGCGAACGCGGTGGGGTTGCCGCGCGCGCCATAAGTGAAGAGGCGCTCGCTGCCGCGCCGCGCCCGCATCTCGCGCATCTGCGCCACCGAGTCGAACAGCACCGTGCTGGCGCGCACCACGGGCGGATTGACCGGCTGGCCGCCGTCCACGGAGGCGGTTCGGCCGACGTGGGCGAGATGGGTAAGTATGCTTTGCTTTTTCATGGCCTGGCCTGGTAGGACGCCGCGCCGGGGTGGCACGGCGGTGATGACGGCTGGTGCTTGTCTTTTGTACTTTGTCGTTGCCTGTGCAGGCGGCTGCAAGAGCCATGCCGCCCGCTTCGAATCCAGGCTGATCAGTCCACGCGGGCGCCGGAGAGCTTGACGATGTGCGACCAGCGCGCGATGTCGCTCTTGAGCTGCGCGGCGAATGCGTCCGGCTTGCTGGCCACCACGTCGCTGCCGCCTTCGTTGATCAGCTTCACCACTTCGGGCATCTGCAGCACCTGCGCGATGGCGCGGTTCAGATAGGCGATACGCTCGGGCGAAGTCCCGGCCGGCGCGAACACGCCATACCAGTCTTCAAAGCGGGCATTGCGATAGCCGAGTTCCTCAAGCGTCGGGACCTTGGCGAACACACCCAGGCGGCGTGGACTGGTGACCGCCAGCGCACGCATGCGGCCACTCTGGATAAAGCTCGCCACCGAGGAGGTGGAAGTGATCAGCACATTCACCTGCCCGCCCAGCAGATCGTTGATGGCGGGGCCGGCACCCTTGTAGGGCACATGCTGCAGGGCCACCCCGCTGTCCTTGTCCAGCACYACGCCAACCAGGTGCGAGAGCGTGCCGTTGCCGGGCGTGGCAAAGGTGATCTTCTGCGGCTGGGCCTTGGCCTGGGCGGCCAGTTCGGCAAACGTCTGCCACGGCGCATTGGCTGCCACCACGATGGCCAGCGGCGCCGCGTTGATCTGCGTGACCGGCATGAAGTTCTTGACCGGGTCGAAGCCGGGGGCGCTGTACAGCGTCGGATTGACGGCCATCACCGACACCTGCGAGGTCAGCAAGGTATAGCCGTCGGGTTTGGATTCGGCCACGAAGCGCGTACCGATATTGCCGCCGGCGCCACCGCGGTTGTCTGTGACGGCGGTCTGCCCGAGCACTTCGGTGAGCCGCGTGGTGACGATGCGGGTGACGGCATCGTTGCCGCCGCCGGCCGGAAACGGCGAGACAAAGCGCAGCGGCTGCGACGGGAAACCGCCAACCGGCGCCAGCGGCTGTGYAGTGGCGGATGTAGCGGACGTGGCCATCGTGATGGCGAGGACTGCGACGGTGGCGAAAGTGCCGGCCAGTACCTGCTTGATGCGTGACATGAAGAACCCCTTTGTATGTAGAGAGATGCCAGAGCGAAGGGGGGCCGGGCGGGCTTCTGCGGCCCCGCTTGCCCCTGTGTTCCCGGAATGCCGGGACGTCCCCTTGGCGCTGCACCGTCGAGCCGTGTGGGAATCAAAGCCAGGCGACTCGCCTTGCCGTCCGCGCGCATGGCCCAGCACGCGTGCGGGCGGGTGCCGGATGCGCGAAGGGCTCGGTCGCTGTTGGCGGGTCATGTTGCGGAACGATCCCGGGCTGGCCGGATCAGGCGAATCGGAAAGTGGCCAGTTCCTGCGCGTCAAGCTGGCCGATCAGGTTGGTCTCCCACGCCAGGTAGCGGCGCGCGGCTTCCTTGTTGCCGTCGTGGCGGTCGTGCACGAAGAACAGGAAATCGATGCAGCGCGCATCCGGCAGGCTGTTCGCCTCGTCCCCCGTGGCGAGCGTATTTCCCGCGGCCTGCCAGGCATCCACGCCGCCGGCCAGCAGGCGGACATCGCGGTAGCCGAGCACCGCCAGTTCGCCGGCAGCCAGCCCGGCCAGTCCCGGCTGGCCTTCGTCGCCGATCAGCACCAGCGGCGTGTCGCTTGGCACGCCGGCCAGGTCGCGGGCAAAGACCGGGCGGATCGACCAGCGGCTGCCGGGCACGTGGCCGGCGCGATACGCCATGCTGGCGCGCACATCGAGCGCCAGCACCTGTTGCCCGGCCAGGCCCGCGGCCAGCGTGGGGGCATCGATACGGCGCAGGGCGCGAGCCGGCGCCTGCGGACCGGCGGGCGCGGCCAGGCGGCCGCCAAGCGCCGCCTCCAGCCCGCCTTCGAGCACTACGGCGTCGTGTCCCATCTGGCGCAGCCAGCTCGCTGCCACGGTCGCACGCACACCATCGGCATCGATCAGCACGAGGCGCGCGCGCCGCACGCCCACATATTGGTCGGTGGCCTGGATCAACTGGCCGCCGGGTGTGTTCTGGGCACCGGGTACCGACCCGGCGGCATACTCCTCCGGCGTGCGGACGTCGCAAAGGAAGGTGGTGCGCGAGCGGTCGTCGAGCCACGCGCGGGCCTCGGCCACATCGATGCGAGGGACCGAGAAGCGCTGCGCCATCGCCTGCGCGGCGGTGCGGCCCGCATCGAGGCCGCGGGGCGCGGCGTTGTCCGGATAGCGCCGCGTGCCGCCGTGTTCCAGCCTGAAGTCGTTCAGGTACCAGCCCTGGGTGCCGTTTTCCAGCGCGTATACAGGGTTGGGCACGCCAAAATTGATCAAGGTCTGGGCGCCGATGATGCTGCGCGTGCGGCCGGCACAGTTGATCACGATGGGCGTGGCCGGGTCCGGCACGAGGTCGCGCAGGCGGTAGGCCAGCTCGCCATTGGGGCAGCAGATGGCGCCGGGGATATTCATCTTGCGGAATTCCGCGACGGGCCGGCCGTCAAGCACCACCGGGGCTTGCTCGCCGGCCTGCATGGCGGCCAGTTCGGCGGCCGAGACGCGGGGCGTGCCGTAATGGTGCTCGGCCAGTTCGCCGAAGGTCTTGGATGGCACATTGACACCGGCGAACAGCGCATAGCCGGCGGCATGCCAGCCCGGTACGCCACCGTCCAGCACGAACAAGCGCGTGTAGCCGAGGGCCGCCAGGGCCTGCGCGGCGCTCGGCGCCAGGCCGTCGCCATCGTCGGCCAGCACGATGCGCGCCGAAGGATTCGGGGCCAGCCGGCCTATGTCTAGTTCGAGCCGGCTGTAAGGCAGCGGTACCGCGTAGAAGGGATGGCCTTCGCCGTACTGGCCATGTTCGCGGATATCGAACAGGGCGATCTCCTCCTGGTCGTGCAGCCAGCCTTTGAGGGCAGCGGGATCGAGCAGGGTGTAATGGGTAGTAAGGATGTCGGGCATGCGGTTCTTCAGGCAAAAAGGGGGCCTGGCCTCCTGGCCGCGCACGGGCGGGAGGCAAGCGGTAGTGCGTTGGAAAAGGGCTTCGGCAGAGGCGGGGCGGTGCGGGCGTGTCAGTGCCGCACCGCCCCGGTGCCGCTTAGCGGCGCGTCTTGACGCCCACGCTCATGGCCTGGCAACGGCCCGTTTCGAGGTCATAAGCGGTGCGGCTGGTCAGGGTTTCCAGGGCGCGGCCGTACATATGCAGGTGACGGATCACGGCTTCGCCGCGAATTTCGACCGAGTGGATGTCGTCGGGCAGCAGCGCGATGCCCGAGCCCGGGCCCACTTCCACGGTGTGCGAGTGCGCCAGCGTACCCACGCCCGGCACGCTGCCGTCGTCGGTGCGCAGGTAGACGTCGTTGTACTCGGTCCCCACCACGCCGGCCACGCAGGCCCAGGTGGTGTGGTCATGCGGCGGGATGCGCTTGCCCGGCCGCATCACGTTGAGGTACAGCGCGAAGCTCTGGTCGGGATCTTCCGCAATCAGGTAGCGGGCCTGGCGCTCGCCTTCCTCGGGCGGGGCGAATTCGCTCTCGGCCCACAGTTGCGGCCTGGCCGCCAGTTGCGCCACCTGATCCAGGACGCTGGCCAGCGAGTCACGGGTGACACCGCCGCTGGCTACGATTTCCTTGATGGATCGAATGGTTTCCCCGACGGCGGCCTGGCGTTGTTGTGCGATCGACATGTCTCTAGAATCCTTGCTGAGTCTTGATAGTTCTTGGTTTGCGGGGCGGGACGTATCTTTGTCTGGTTTCACTGTAATGAAGGCCCGTGCCCAAAACCACTTAATCACCCATGAAAACACTTAAGCAAGTCTAATGAATGCGTAATCTCGACCTGGACCTGCTGCGCACCCTGGTGGCCATTGCCGACCACGGTACCTTTGCCGCGGCGGCGGAACGGCTGCATCGCACCCAGTCCGCCGTCACCCAGCAGATGCAGCGGCTGGAGGAGCAGGTGGCGCTGGTGTTGTTCGAGCGCCAGGGGCGCGGCAAGCAACTCACACGGCATGGCAACAAGCTTGTGGAATATGCGCGGCAACTGCTGAACCTGAACGACGAGGCGTTGCGCGTGCTGCGCGAGGGCGACCTGACCGGATCGCTGCGTATCGGCGCGCCGCACGATGTGGCCGACACCATCCTGCCGCCGCTGCTGTCGCACATCGCGCGGGCTTCCCCCGCCTTGCGCCTGGAGATCCATGTCGGGCGCAGCCCTTTCCTGATGGAGTCGTTGCGGCGCGGGGAAATCGACCTGACTGTCTCCACCCGCGAAGACAGCAGCCTGGATGGCCTGGTGTTGCGCACTTCGCCCACCATCTGGGTGTGCGCGGCGGATTTTGCCTATGAGCAGGGCAGCACGGTGCCCTTGATCCTGGCCGACGAACCCAGCCTGTTTCGCAAGCTGGCGCTGGAAGCGCTCAAGGAGGCCGGCGTGCCCTGGCGCACGGCCTATTTTGCGCCGAGCCTGATTGGCATAAAGGCGGCCATCCGCGCGGGCCTGGGCATCACGGCCCGTAGCATCGACCTGCTTGGCGCCGATATGCGGGTGCTGGGCGACAAGGACGGGCTGCCGCGCCTGCCCGATGTGACGTATTACCTGTGGGCCCGGCCGAATGCGGCCAACCCGGTGGCGCGGCAGGTGTTCTCCATGCTCAAGACCACTTTGCAGCGCGGACTGGCGGCTGCATGAAAGTGGCCTGAGGTGGTTGTAGAGGGGCGTGCGTGCTGGCCCTCAGGCGGCCTGCGCGAGCCGGAAGGCGCCGACCGCCTCGGCAAGCTGGCGCGCCTGCGTTTCGAGCGATCCGGCCGCGGCGGCCGCCTGTTCCACCAGCGCCGCATTCTGCTGGGTGACGGCCTCCATCTGGGTGACGGCCTCGCTGACCTGCACGATGCCGGCGCTTTGCTCAAGCGATGCCGACGAGATGTCTTCCATGATCCGCGCCAGGCGCTGCACGGCGTCCACGGTCTCGCTCATGGTCTGGCCGGCCTGGGCGACGAGTGCGTTGCCCGCACCGACCTTGCTGGCGGAGTCGTCGATCAGGGACTTGATCTCGCGTGCGGCGCTGGCGCTGCGTTGCGCCAGAGCGCGGACCTCGCCCGCCACCACGGCGAAACCGCGTCCCGACTCCCCCGCCCGCGCCGCTTCCACGGCGGCGTTGAGCGCCAGGATATTGGTCTGGAATGCAATGCCGTCGATCACGCTGATAATGTCGGCGATCCGCTTCGAACTGCTGCTGATGTCGCCCATGGTCTGTATCACGCCGCGTACGTCGTCGCCGCCGCGCGTGGCCAGGCGGGCGGCTTCGGCGGCCAGCTCGCTGGCCTGGCGCGCGCTTTCCGTGTTGTTGCTGACCGTGGAGGTGAGTTCCTCCATGCTGGCGGCGGTCTGCTCGAGCGATGCGGATTGGTGCTCGGTGCGTGCCGACAGGTCGGTGTTGCCCGCGGCAATCTCGCGCGCGCCGGTGTTGACGGAGTCGGAGCTTGCGCGCACCTGGCTGACGGTGCGCGTCAGCGCCTCCTGCATGCGTGCCACGGCGGCGAGCACGCGTCCCACCTCATTGCCGCTGGCCGCCACCGCGCGGTGGCTCAGGTCGCCCTTGGCCACGCAGTCGAGATGCTCGGCGGCGGCAGCCAGGGGCGCTACGACGAACGCGCGCAGCCCCAGGTGTACCGCCACGATCAGGCCCAGCGCTGCGGTGATGCCCACCACCACCAGTTTCACCACCAACTGGTAGCGCGCGCTGCTTGCTTCGGTTTCCTGTTGCGACAGCCGGGCCGCCTCCACCTGAAAGCGCTCGACACCCGCCGAGTAGTCCGCGCCCGAAGGCGTGACTTCCTTGTCGTTGAGGGTGGCATAGGCAGCAGCGTCGCCGCTGCGCAGCGCTGCCATGGCGCGCTCTATCGTGCCGGCATGGCGCCGCGCGGCGTCGGCGACCTGGCGGCGCAGGGACGCGTCCTGCTCTTCCTGCGCGGGCGTGGCCTCGAAGCGCTGCAACGCCCTGGCGGAATTTCCGAGGGCTTTGGCGGCGGCATCAAGCGCGCCGGCATCGACCCCGGCACCACCCTCGCGCGCCGTGGCGTAGGCCCGTGCTAGCGCTGCGCGGGCCCGGGTCATGTCCTTGTACGCATCGTTGAGCAACAGCGTGGAGGCGGAAAGCTGCTGGACGCGGCCGGTTGCCTGGTTGGCGGCGCCTAGCGCGAGCACGCCGACACCGGCGCCAAACACGATCATGCATGCAAAGGTCACCAGGATGCCCAGCAAGGCGGTGCGCACGCTCAGGTTATTCATCATCGGATCGGGACAGGGGTTTGAGATCACCGGACTAACGGAGGCCGTGGCCCGGACTTGACCGGGATCATGCCGATGTTTGCGTCAGATCAATCCCGATGCTTGAAATAGGCGGCCAGGTGTCTGTTTGCGCACAACTTGCGGCCGACCCTCAAGTTGTCGCCGCACCGCACCGATAGACAGGCTTTCAGCCCAGCGCGGGCTCCACAGCCATTAGCCTCCGGGCACCTCGCCATGCTTGCCAGCCTTACCATTCGCGCCCGCCTTCTCGCTACCGTTTCCCTGCTGTTCCTGCTTGCCCTGGGCGTGGGAGTGGCCGCCTTGCTCGGCTTGCGTGCCGCCAACGACGCGCATGAGTCCACCTACACGAACCAGCTCGCTTCGGCGCTGGCGCTGGGCGAAGCGGACCTGAGCCTCACCCGCGCGCGTACGGCGCTGGACCGCGCCATGCTCTACCCGGACAGCCCGGAAGCCAAGGGTTTGCTCGACCGTACCGAAGAGCTGACGCGGCGTTCGGACGAGGCATGGAAGCGCTTCATGGCCTTGCCGCGCGACAGCGAGGAAGACCAGTTGGCCGTGGCTGTCGCGGCCAAGCGGGAGGCCGCCAACCGCGATGGCATCGCCGCCATCATCGTCGCGCTGCGGGCCGGGGACCGCGCTCTGGCCGACCAGATCATGGACGGCAAGCTCTCCCGCCTGTTTCGCGACGCCAATGACAGCAGCCTCAAGCTGAGCCAGTTCCAACTCAAGATGGCCGCCGGCAATTTCGAGGCGTCGCAGGTGGCGTATCGCCATTTCCGCAACGGGGTGGTTGCCGCCATCGTACTGGCGCTGCTGGTGGCGGCCGCTTGCGCCGTGTTCCTGCTGCGCGCCATCGTTGGCCCGCTGGATCTGGCGCTGAAGCAGTTCGACCGCATCGCGGCGGGCGATCTCAGYCATCCCGTGCAGGTTACGCGCCGCGATGAGATGGGGCGCCTGCTTGAAGGCCTGGCGCGCATGCAGGCCAGCCTGGCGCACACAGTGGGGCGCGTGCGCCAGGGCGCCGGTGCGATCACCGCAGCCACGCGGCAGATCGCAGCCGGCAACGCCGACCTCTCCGGCCGCACGGAGGCGCAAGCCGCCTCCCTGGAAGAAACGGCGTCCAGCATGGAACAGATGACCTCCACGGTGCGCCAGAACGCCGACAACGCGCGCCAGGCCAGCCAGCTTGCCGTCAGCGCGGCCGAGGTGGCCCACCAGGGTGGCGCGGTGGTAGGCGACGTGATGGCCACCATGGGCGATATCAGCGCTGCGGCCAAGACCGTCGCGGAGATCATCGGTGTCGTCGACGGCATTGCCTTCCAGACCAATATCCTGGCGCTCAATGCCGCCGTCGAGGCTGCCCGCGCGGGCGAGCAGGGGCGCGGCTTCGCCGTGGTAGCGGGCGAAGTGCGCGGCCTGGCGCAGCGCAGCGCCGGCGCGGCGCGCGAGATCAAGTCCATGATCGAGACTTCGCTGGCGCATGTCGCAACCGGCAGCAGCCTGGCCGGGCGCGCGGCCAGCACCATGGAGGACGTGGTCGCGGCGATTCGCCGCGTGACCGACATCATGGGCGAAATCGCCGCCGCCTCGGCCGAGCAGAGCAGCGGCATCGAGCAGGTCAACCGGGCGGTGACGTCGATGGACGAAGGCACCCAGCAAAACGCCGCGCTGGTCGAGCAGGCTGCTGCCGCGGCGGCCTCGCTGGAGGAGCAGGCGCGCCAACTGGACCAGGCTATCGCCGCGTTCCGCGTGTAAGCTGGCGGTCGGGCCCGCGCATATGGCGGGATGGGGGATGCGCGGTGGCGCCGCATGCCACTTTTGTGCGTTTGGCCCCATTGGACTAGGGTATACGTAGTGACAAAGGTGGCGGAACGGTGCCATCGTTACCAGCAGGCGGCCTGCGGTGGCCGAAGTGCCGGGAATCCCCGGTTTCCTCGCAAACGGACCTGAATCGTGCGTCGACGTCTCTGGCCCAGGCTACTGTTATTGGCGCTGCTCATTAGTGGCGTCTACTTCGTCTGCGCGGCCGTCAGCGAGGAGCTGGCCACTTCGCGGTTGCAGGCGCGCTACTTTGCCGGGCGGGCGAAGGACATCGCGTTCGCGGTGAAGGACGGTCCGAGTGATCGCATCCGCTTTCCGGAAGACGGGCCTTATGATCTGCGCTTCGGCTACAGCCGCTTGCCGCAGTTCACGGAACTGCTGGAGGCGCGCGGTTATCGCCGCGAACGCCAGGCGCGCTGGTCCGACCAGATGCTCGAGCTGACCGATTCCGGCTTATTCGCGCCGTACCACGAAAAGACCCATGCGCGCCTGGACCTGCTCGATTGCAATGATGAGGCGTTCAATGCCAGGAGCGCGCCGCCCCGTACCTACGGCAGCTTCGACCAGATTCCAGGCTTGCTGGTGGGCGCCTTGCTCTTTATCGAGAACCGCGACCTGCTCGATCCCGAATTTCCCACGCGCAACCCCGCGCTTGATGTGCGGCGCTTCACGCGCGCCGCAATGGACCAGGGCGTGCGCTTTTTCAACGACAAGCACGACGCCGCCGGCGGCAGCACGCTCGCCACCCAGATCGAGAAATACCGCCATTCGCGCGCGGGACGAACCAGTTCGCCCAAGGAAAAGCTTCGGCAGATGGCCAGCGCGTCGATGCGCGCCTATCTGGACGGCCCGAACACCGTGGCCGCCAGGCAGCGCATCCTGCTCGATTACCTGAACTCCGTGCCGCTTTCGGCCCGTGCCGGCCTGGGCGAGATCAACGGGCTGGGGGATGGCCTGTGGGCCTGGTACGGGCAGGATTTCGACGAGGCCAACCGCTTGCTGGCGAATGCGGCAGGCCCGGGACCCGGCGCTGGCCAGGGCGAAGGCGAACTCGGCGAGCGGCAGGCGAAGGTGTTCAAGGAGGCGCTTTCGCTGATCATCGCGCAGCGCRGGCCATCGCATTTCCTGCGCCGCAATACCGCCGGGCTGGTGGCATTGACCGACAGCTACCTGCGCTTGCTGGCGGCTGCGGGCGCCATCCCGCCGTGGCTGCGCGATGCGGCGCTGGCGCAGCCACTGAAGCTGTCTCCCCCGTCGCTGGACCGGCCCGAAATCTCGTTTGTTTCGCGCAAGGCCCTGAGCGGCGTGCGCACCGACCTGCTGCGCTATCTCGATCTCGACAGCAGCTATGAACTGGACCGCCTCGACCTGACGGCCCATAGCACCATCAATACCGGTCTGCAACGTGTCGTCACAGAGGCGCTATTGAAGGCGGGCACGCGCGATGGCGCCCATGCCTTCAACATGTATGGCCACAACCTGCTGCGCGAAGGCGACGACCCCGGCAAGCTGGCGATCAGCTTCACGCTCTACGAGAAGATCGACGGCGCGAACCTGCTGCGCGTGCAGGCCGACAACCTGGACCTGCCGTTCGACCTCAACCGCGGCGCGCGGCTTAACCTGGGCTCCACCGCCAAGCTGCGCACGCTGGTGACTTACCTCGAGATCATCTCGGAACTGCATGAGAAATATGCCGACATGGCGCCCGCCGGGTTGCGCGAGGTCAAGCCGGCCAAGCTCGATGTGTTGACCCAGTGGGTTTTGAACTACCTGCTCACCGCTTCCGACAAGAGCCGTCGCGCCATCCTGGAGGCCGCCATGCTGCGCCGCTACTCCGGCGGGGCGGGCGAAGCGTTCTTTACCGGCGGCGGGCTACAGACCTTCACCAACTTCGAGCGTTGGGAGAACACGAAGATCATGCCCGTGCGGGAGGGTTTCGAGCATTCCGTGAACCTGGTCTTCATCCGCCTGATGCGGGATATCGTGCGTTACGAGACCTACCGGCTGCATCCCGATGCCGACGAGTGGCTGAACAACCCGGCCGCGCCGCAGCGGCGGGCCTACCTGGTCCGCTTTGCCGACAAGGAGGGTAGCGACTACCTGCGCGCTTTTTATTCGAAGTATCGCGGCAAGACCCATCAGGAAGCGTTGAAGCGCTTGCTGGAAAACCGGTACTTCTCGCCGGTGGGGCTGGCGGTGGCGCTACGTAGCGTCGAACCTGACATCGATCCGGAGCAGTTCAACAAGATCATGCGTGCCACCCTGCCGCGCGTGGGGCTGACCGATGACAAGCTGGCGACGCTGTACCGCAAGTACGGCCAGACCAGCTTCTCGCTCAACGACCGCGGCTACCTCGCACGGGTGCATCCGCTGGAGCTATGGCTGCTGGATTACCTGCGCCAGCGGCCTGACGCCAGCCTGGATGAAGTCTTGCGCGACAGCGCCGACCAGCGCCAGGAGGTGTACGTCTGGCTGTTCAAGGCTCGCAATCCCGGTGGCCAGACCCGCCGCATCCGCAGCCAGCTGGAGCGCCAGGCTTTCGCCGAAATCGCGCGGCGCTGGCAACGGCTGGGCTATCCGTTCAGCGGGATCACGCCGTCATATGCCTCGGCGATCGGCGCTGCCGGCGATCGTCCCGCCGCCCTGGCCGAACTGGTCGGGATTATCCAGGGCAATGGCGTGCGCCAGCAGGCGACCGCGCTGCGCAGCCTGGAATTCGCGCAGGGCACGCCATACGCCACCGATTTCGGGCTGGCCGGGCAGGGCAAGCGGCTGTTGAGCGAGGACATCTCGGAGGTAGTGCGCGCGGCGCTGGTCGGCGTGGTGAATTCGGGCACGGCTGGCTCGCTGAAAGCCGCGCTGGGCAGCAGCGGCATCCTGGCCGGCGGCAAGACCGGCACCGGCGACCATCGCTACGAAGTCTACGGGCCGGGCGGCCGGCTGATTTCCTCGCGCGTGGTCAGCCGCTCGGCCACCTTCGTATTCTTCCTTGGCGACCGTTATTTCGGCAACGTTACGGCTTATGTGCAGGAACCCTACGCCGCGCGCTACGCCTTCACCAGCGCGCTGTCCGTGCAACTGCTGAAATCGCTCGCGCCTACGATCCTGCCGCTGGTGCGCGACGGCGGCGCGCGCTCTCCGCTGGCGTGCCGGCATTGAACGGCCGGCACGGCAGTCCCGCTGGATCCGCGGCTAGTCCCAGCAGTGGAGCCGCGCGCAGTACGCGTCCTCGGAAGTCCGGGCATTGCGTTCGTATTCGGCGATCACCTGCAAGGTGGCGGACTGGAGCAAGGAGCCCGCGGTGAGCGAAGCGGCAAACTCGCGCAGGCCCTGCAGGCAAATCACGATGGGAGGTAAAGCTTGGTCCTGCATGATGCGTTGCTGGCTCGTTGATGGGCGGGATGTGCCTCCCGACAATTCGATTGTAGATAGCGGCGAGCCGGGCAATTGCAAAGCAATGTGTCTGCGCGAACCTTTGTGGTGTTGGGCCGTAAATCAGTTGCGTCCGAGCCACGGAGTGTACCGCGCGAGCCGCGTGGTCATCACCATGGCTGCCCTGATCCATGGCGCGATGATGACCGCGGCAGCCATGCGGCCGGTGGGGCGTTGCGCGGCCACCACGGCAACCGGCCCCGGTACAGGAATAAAGCAAGCCGTGGATGAGGTCGAGCGGGGATATCACATGGCCAGCCCCCCGGCACCCTCGGTAAAAACATCGATAATGCCCAGTCCTTTGCACAGCACGAAAGACGGTCGGTTGCCCTTGGGCCGTTGTTCTATTATCATTAAATGTTAATCAAATTAACATTGCTGGCGCACTGGCTGGCACTCTGCAATCCCATGGAATCCAAAACCGCCCGTCTCACCCTGCTGATCGACCCGGTGAAGAAGAACGCCTTCGAGAACCTGTGCGCGGCACAGGACAAGACGCCCTCCCAGGTAGTGCGCCAGTTGATTCGCGACTATCTGGAAATGCATGGCGTAGCTTATGCCACCAAGCCACGGCTTGGTGGCGAGGCGCAGGTGGGGGGCGAGGAAGCCTGAGCGCAGGCCGCCAAAGCGGCGGGCGCGGCTGGAAACGCGAGACCGGCTTCGCCGTCCTGAGCCGGCCGCGCGAACCGCCCGGGCTATCGCCCTGGGCGGGTCCAGACGTGAACGTTGCCCTCAGCGCCTGGAATGCCGGTCGCCGGGCACCGCGGACTGGTGTTCGGCCGGCCGTGGCGTGGTGATCCAGCGTGCTACCGCGGCGGCGTCCAGCGGGCGCGAGAACAGGTAGCCTTGTCCCATATGGCATCCCTGCGAGAGCAGGAACTGGCGCTGCGCTTCGTTTTCCACGCCTTCGGCGACCACCGCGAGTTTCAGGCTGTCGCCAATACGGATGACGGCGCTGGCCAGTTCGCGGGCGGCGGCATCGCTTTCCAGGTCGATCACGAAACTCTTGTCAAGCTTGAGCTGGTGCACGGGCAACTGCCTGAGATAGCCAAGGCTGGAATATCCCGTGCCGAAGTCGTCCATGGACAAGCGTACGCCCTGTGCGTGGATGGCCGCGACGGTGGCGGCAATGCCGGCGTCATCCTCCATCAGCAGCCCCTCGGTCATCTCCAGCACCAGCGCCTGGGCGGGCAGGCCGTGGCGGGCCAGGGTCTCGGCCACTTGTGCCGGCAGCCCCGGGTCCCGGAAGCTGGCGGGCGAGATATTGACCGAGATCGTGGGCACGGACAGCCCCTGCAGGCGCCAGGCGGCGAGTTGCGCGCACGATTGCTCCAGCACCCAGCGATCGAGTGCGCCGATCAGGCCGCTGTCTTCGGCCAGCGGTACGAAGCGGTCGGGCGACACCATGCCGAAATGCGGGTGATGCCAGCGGACCAGGACTTCCAGGCCGTAGAGCCGCCCATCCCGCAGGAACACCTGGGGCTGGAAATTGAGATGCAGTTCCTCCGCGAGCAAGGCATCGCGCAGTGCCGATTCCAGCGCAAGGCGCTCCTGGGCGGCCCAGTTCATCTCGATGCTGAAGAAGCGGAACAGGTTGCGCCCCGCGGCCTTGGCGTCGTACATGGCCATCTCGGCGCAGTGCAGCAGGTAGTCCAGGGCATCGCCGTCGGCGGGAAACATGCTGATTCCGATGCTGGCCGACGGAGCGATGCTGGCGTGATCGATGCGCAGCGGCTGGTGCAGCGCGGCCAGGATGCGCTTGCCCGCGGCAATGGTCCGGGGGCGGTCGCTGTCGGGCAGTACCAGAGCGAACTCGTCGCCCGAAAGCCGTGCCACCAGCGCGGATTCTCCGGCATGCGCGATCAGGCGCTGGGCAACCTCGCGCAACAGCTTGTCGCCGCCGGCGTGGCCAAGCGAGTCGTTGATATGCTTGAAACGGTCCAGGTCGACGAACAGCACGCAGAGCGTGGTGCCGGCCTGGCGTGCGGCGAGCAGCAGGGTGCTAGCCTGCATCTGCAGCAGGCTGCGGTTGGGCAGGCCGGTCAGCGAATCGTAGTGGTCGAGCTGCATGATCCGCTCGGCCGCTGCCTCGCGTTCAAACGCGAGCTTGCATAGCGAAGTGCACACCTCGAAGAGCTGTAGGTGGAACGCATCTGGCTGGCGGACAGTGCGATAGTAGAACGCCAGCGTGGCGAGTACGCGCCCGTCGCTGGCCTTGATCGGATACGACCAGCACGCCGCCAGGCCAAGCGGCAGGGCGAGATCGCGGTAATCCGCCCACAGCGGATCGTTGGCGATATCGCTGACCACCACCGGCTCGCCCAGCCAGGCGGCCGAGCCGCAGGAGCCGGCAGCGGGCCCTATGCTCATGCCGTCCAGTGCCGCCGCGTAGTGCGCCGGCAGGCTCGGCGCGGCCAGCGGGCGCAAACGGCCGTCGGCGTCCACCCGCAGTACCGAAGCAATCACTGAAGGCGCAACGCGTTGCACTTCCTCACAGATCAGTTCCATCACGGCCGGGAGCGGCTGCTCCATCACCATGGCCTGCAACACCTTTCGCTGCAGCAGTTCGTAGGCTTTCTGCTGAGTGATATCCGTGAGGATGACGATGCCGTGATGCCGGTCGCCCCCGGTCGGAYGACGGTCGCTGGCGACCAGATGCCGGACCGTGGCGGAGACCCACAGCGGGCTGCCATCGCGCGCGTACACCAGCGCTTCATGGCGTTCGCCGCCGGGGGAGGAGCGGTGGGCATGCAGCCGCTCCATCACGCCCGGATCCGTGAATTCGCGGGCTAGCAGCTCGCGCGGCGTCTTTCCAACCATCTCGCCGCGCGTGTAGCCGAGCATGCGCGTGAGCCCGGCGTTCGCGTACACAATATGCCAGTCGTCATCGACCACGAGGACCGCGCTGTCGATCTCGTCGGCGATGACCGAAAGCAGTGGATGGTCGTCGCGGCTGGGTTCGATGCTGCCCGCCACCTTCAACAGTAGCGTGCGCAGCGTGACGTCTCCGAGCCGGGTACTGGCCTCCGCGATAAAGCCAAAGCGCCGCTCGCCGTCCGGCCGCAGGATCTGGACGGCGGGCAAAGGCAGGGCATGCTCGCCGTCCTGACCGGGTTCCGCGCCGTGAGCGCGCGCGCCGATGCCGGGCAGCTTTTGCACGAGCGCGTCCACGTCCATCCCGAAGACTTGCTTGCGGGATGCCCCATAGAGTGTCTCCGCCGCTGCGTTCAGGAAGATCACCCGGTTGTCCGTGTTCAGTACGAAGACGGCGTCGGAAGCTTGCTCAAGCGAATTGCGGAACAACTGATGCGGGTCGGCTATGCTGAGCGCTTTGTCTCTGTCTGGCATGGGTGAGGTAAACGTCGCTAACGCCCGAGAATGCCTGCCTGGCCCGCCTGGGCTCATGGGACATTGACTCGGCTCTGATGCAGGTATCGGCATCCGGTAGCGGATCCTGAAGTTTTTTTTGCATACCGCTATCGGGGACTTGATTCAGCGACCGCTGAAAACCGCGGGTTGCCCGCGCAGGACCGCAATGGCAGCGCCTGCCGCAAGGCCGGCGCGACGCGGCCGGCTTGGCATAATGGCGCGCTGTCCTGGCGGCGCGATGCACGTGCCGTTCCCATCGAACCGGAATTTCCCATGATCATCTGCGCCGGCGTAGGTCCCGGGCACCTTGACTTCCTCACCCTTGGCGTAGCGGACCTCATCCTCGGCGCCGACATCGTGGCCGGATTCGATACGGTCATCGAGGTCATACGGCCGCTGGTGCCGCCGAATGCCCGGATTGTCACCATGGGCTACCAGGACCAGGTCGAGCGGCTCGACTGGGTTGCGGCCGAGCATCATGCCGGCCGCCGCTGCGTGGTGCTGTTCATGGGCGACATGCACTTCAGCGGCTTCCAGTACCTGGAGCGGGTGGAGCGGGCTTGCGGCCATCCGGTGGAAACCGTACCTGGCATTTCCGCCGCCCAGGTGCTGGCCGCGCGCGGCAAGGTTTGTTTCGACGAAACCACCTTCCTGACGTTCCACCGGCGCGGCGACCTGGATCCGTTCAAGCGCCATCTCCTGCATGTGCTGGCGGACCAGCGCAATGCCATCGTCATTCCACGTCCCTGGGATTTCATGCCCAGGGACATCGCCGCCTGGCTGGTGGCCCAGGGCGTTGCGCCGGCGCACCCGGTCGAGGTGTGGGAGAACCTGACGCTGGCAGATGCCGCGTGGCGGGGCACGCTGGCGCAATGCACGCAGGCGTTCAGCGACATGAGCATCATGCTGATCCGCAGCCTGGCGCCGATGCCCAGCCAGATTGAGCCACGGCGCACCCCGGCGCAGGGGGACTCGGGGCAGGAGAAAACTTGATCTGCCGCAACACCCGCGCATCGCCCGCTTGCGCTGCACGGCACACGGAGTAGAGTCCATCCCGGATGGTCGGACAACGTCTCCGCGCGTTCGCGGACGTCCCCGGAACGGAGGGAAAACACCATGGATTTCAAGACCGTGCTGGTCGAACTCGGCGCCGACGCTGGCTGTGCGGATCGCGTCGGCCTTGCCGCCGGGCTGGCGCAGCGCTCCGCGGGCCATGTGATCGGCGTGACAGCCACCGGCATGCGGCTCGAGCCTTTCCGGGGCGCGGGCGACGAGGCCGGGCGCTACGCCGAACTGGCCAGGCGCCAGTTGCTGGCGCAGGGCGCCGAAGCCAGCGCCGCTTTCCATCGTGCCATGCACGAGGCGGCGCCGGGCGTGGGCTTCACGCACCGGCTCATCGAGGACGAGCCCGGCTGGGCCCTGGCCCAACAGGGGCGGATGGCCGACCTGGTTGTCCTGGCCCGCCCGCCCGGCCCGGAATCCGTCCCCGTGCTGGTGGCGCAGACTGCCGAGTATGTGATGCTCAACGCCGGCCGGCCGGTGTTGCTGGTGCCGCCTGGCGCGCGCCGCCTGACTTGCGAGCATGTGGCCATCGCCTGGGACGGCGGACGGGAGGCTGCCCGCGCGGTGGCGGATGCAATGCCCCTGCTGCGCCAGGCGCGGCGTGTCACGGTGGTTTCGGCGTCGAGCACGCATGATCGGACAGGCACCCACGGTATGCCCGATGTCCCCGGCGCGCACGCAGGCCTGCGCGATCATCTGGCGCGGCACGGCATCACCGCTGTCATGCATGCCGTGCAAGGCAGCGACCGGGTGGGCCGGCTGCTGCTGGAAGCCGTGCGCCACCTGGGGGCCGATCTGCTGGTGGCGGGTGGCTATGGCCACGCACGCTTGCGCGAGCTGGTAACGGGCGGCACCACGCGCACGCTGATGCGCCATGCCGAAATTCCGTTGCTGATGTCGCACTGACGGGCCAGCGGTGTTGAGGGCTGCCCGCGGCATCAATAGGTAAATTGATATAGCATTTGGCCGCATATGGATTGCTGCGGCCAGGTGCCACCCTGGCTGGCTGCCACGCGAAGCGAGATCGCCCGAGCCCCACGCCCCCAATGCCCCCAACGCCCCCAACGCCCCCAACGCCCAACGCCATAGAGAGAAATCGATGGAAGTCGATACGATAGACGAAGCATCCGGCGAGGACGCTCCGGCCAAGGCGCAGGCTGCGCGACGCAGCACGTGGGTGAGCGTGGCGGTCAACATCCTGCTGACCTGCATGCAACTGTTGGCCGGCCTGTTCGCCGGCTCGCAGGCGTTGATTGCCGATGCCATCCACTCGTTGTCCGACCTGGTCTCGGATTTCGTGGTGCTGTTTGCCAGCCACCATAGCAGCAAGGGCGCGGACGCCGATCACCACTATGGCCACCAGCGTTTCGAGACGGCCGCGTCGCTGGCGATCGGCGTGCTGCTGCTCGCGGTCGGCGTCGGCATGCTGTGGTCGGCCGTGCAAAAGCTCGAGCAACCGGAGTTGGTGCTGCCGGTCAAGCCCATCGCCCTGTGGGTGGCATTGGGCGCGCTGGCGGCAAAGGAGCTGTTGTTCCGCTACATGCTCGCCGTAGCCGAGCGCGTGCGCTCCAGCATGCTGGTTGCCAATGCGTGGCATGCGCGCTCGGATGCGGCTTCGTCGCTGGTGGTCGCGGTCGGCATTGGCGGCAATCTGCTCGGCTACCACATGCTCGATCCCGTAGCGGCGCTGGTGGTTGGCCTGATGGTCACAAGGATGGGCTGGACGTTTTCCCGCGACGCGCTGCACGACCTGATGGATCGCGCCGTGGACGAGCAGACCGTCGAGGCGATCCGGCAGGCCATGGCTGCCACGCCAGGCGTGCAGGGCCTGCATGACCTGAAGACACGCAAGATGGGCGACTTCATCCTTGCGGATGTGCACCTTGAGATCGATGGCGCAATGACCGTGGAAGCCGGACACCGCGTTGCCGTGGAGGCGCGCCGGCGCGCGCTGGAAGTGCGCGGCGTGTTGAATGTGATGACCCATGTCGACCCGGTCCCGGTGGTGCCGCTGCCAGCCGCGGGGCCGGTCCGGCAGGGCGCGGCATGACTGGCCGCCGCGCCTCCGGTTCCAGGAAATGAAGACAAAGACCTGACCGCGAGGTGAAATAAAGATGGGGGACAAAAGACGGGCTGTTGCCTGTGCGGCGGAGTCTGGCAAAGCCGGAGCACCTAGGCCTACAGCAAGGCTGCGTCGACCGCCAGTATCTTCGGCGCCATATCGATGAGGCGGTCGGCCTGGCGCCGGACCAGGGCGACGATCGAGCGCACCATGTCACGCTCTTCACCGACATACACCGGATCCTCCGCTYGCCCGGCGGCCTGCGCGGCAGCGGCGCGCGCCAGGCTTGTCATGGTCCGCACGGCGGTCGGCCTGCGGATGCCGATGCGTGACATGAAATCCGCGAAGGCATAGGGCGTGGCCTCCGCCATGTCGAACGCATCGCCGATCGCCATCGCAAGGTCATGCAGGAACTGATCGTACTGGACCACGGAGACCAGGTCGTAGAAGGGCGTGGGCGTCAGCCCGGCTCGCGTGCAGAAGAACGAGAAGTTCTTCCCGTGCGCGTCGCTGTTGCCGATCAGGAACTGGAAAATCGCCCATTGCAGCATGATGCGCTGGGCGACGGCCTGGTCGACCGTTTTCTCTCGCAATGAAAACAACCGTGCGAAGCTGACGCCGTCGCGGATCGCCGCAACGTCCCTGGCGGCGCCGAAATTCCGTTCGTATTTGTAGCTCACCGGAAGATCCAGCGCCTGGCATGCATCGACGATATGCAGGCGCCTGACGATGCCGTTTTCCTTCACGCGGTCAAAGCGCGTGACCAGCAGGACCGGGCTGGGGATGCGGAGTATCGACACAGGCGCCACGGGCAAGCCCAGGCGGCCGGCCAGCGTCATGCAGAAGTGTTCGTTTGCCACCATGCAGCTGGCCGAGTCATGGACCGGCTCGGGCTTGACGATGTGGGTGGACGCGACGCCGGCCCCGTCGGCCAGGTAGATGCGCTCCCCGTCCATGAAGACGGCCAGTTTGTCCTGGTAGCCGGCGATGGACAGGCGAACCCGGACATCCCAGACGGTGAAAGGCACTTGCTCCCGGTCGCGGATGCGCTGGTTCAGTTCAGCGGCGGAGATCTCGCGCAGCTGTGGCGCTTGCGCTGGCGGCGGGGCGTCGGCATGAAAGCTGAGTGCCCCCGCAGTTTCCCCGCCAAGCTGGCGGATCAGGCCGTAGACGTTGTTCTTCGAGACTTGCCCGTAGACCGAGGCGATGTCCAGTGCCCGCCCTTCGGGAAGCAGGTTCTCAATAAAGCGCCTGAGACTTGCCGAACTGGCTGGCCTATCGAAGGGGATGGCTGGCGAGAGTGGGTAGCGATGCGCGGCCGAACGCCAGGCCTCGTCATAGGCAAACGAGAAACTGTCTTCCAGCGCGTCATACTGGACGGCTCCCACCAGCTCGGCACCATCGAAAACGCGGAGCGAGTGCGTTGCCATCAGGCACCCTCGAAAGCGCTGGCGGAAATCTCGATATCCGCGGTGGCCGCCTTCGGTCCCAGGATCATGCCAAGGCCCAGTCCGGAAAGGACGAGCAGGAGCTTGTCGGTCTGGACCGGGCGGCCATTTTCCAGCCGCGACAGAAGATTCGCCGATACGCCGCAAAAGCTCGCCGCGTCGTCGATCCTGAGCTTCTGCTTGAGCCGGCGATGACGGACGAGCGCGCCGAGTTCGCCAAGACTGGAGATTTGCGGCTGGGGAGGGGGCAGGGAGGTTGGCAGCTGGCGCGGCATAGGGTTTGAGACTTCCTGGCTTCTGGGGGATTGTTTCGTCTTACGGAAACAAGCGTCATGCGAAGTGAAACCGGGCTCATTGTTTCCGTATATGGAAACAATAGGATTGATGACAGCCAAAGTCAATATAGTTTCCGTTTAGCGAAACTATAGGTGATGATGGTGACAAGGCACGATAGTTTCCGCAAACGGAAACTATCGTGCCTGATGAGGCATGCGAGGCGGCTGAAACATGGTGGCCCTCCTGTCTCGCTTCGTATCGGTTGGCATCATTTCTCAATGCAGGTCGGGTGCCGCGCCCCGGCGAGCAGCGAGATCCATGCCCCTGAGAGGGATCGCCTGCGTCCCGGCGGCACTCGCATGCCGCGCCGCGAGTTCGTATTCATGCAGGTCCGCGTCCGTCCACTTCTCGCCGTTCCAGGCCTGGAAACGCAGTTCGGCAAGCGGGATGGCCGACAACGTACCCAGCCAGTCCGTGGGGTTTGCCCCTGCGCGGATACCGTTGGCGACCATGACCATCGCCTCGGGCACGCCGATCCCCGCTACCCGCGTCACTGTAGGCCAGGGCAGCAGCCGGCCATCCGAGCCGGGCAGGCCAAACCGGTACAGACCGTGCGACGAACCGGCATCGTTCCTGGCACGGTGACAAAAAACGTCGCGGCGTTTCCATTCGATATTGGCTGCCGAGGGTTCCCACTGCTGTTGCCGCGAGAACCAAAGCACCTTGGCCGCGGCGGAGGCGAAGGGCTGCGCAGTCGGGATCAGTGCGCTGGACTGGGCAATCGTCGGCAAATGGGTCGCGGTGGTGTAGTGCCAGACGAAGTGGGTGTTCATGGTTGACTCCTGCTTGTTCACCTCCACAGTGGGCGTAAATACTTGTCATGACAAGCAAGTGCAATGGCGCATTGCTGTGCACGAAAGGGTGGGCGAGGGAAGCGCCTGCGGCATGCAAAGCCGGCAAAGGCAGGAAGGCGGCGGCTTGCCGGGCCAGCCTGCCAGGTGCCCTGTGTTATCCAGGCCGAAAAGTGCTGTAAAAGTAGAGGGCTTTACCTTGTCCGGTACTAGCTGGCGCAGGACGAGGGAACTCGGCCAGGGCCTGACCGGTCACATCCCCCATCATCACCGGAGTCAACGCCAAATGATCCTGTAAGCCCACTTCAAGACTGGTCGCGCCTGTCGAGCCCCTCGGGTTCCGGACGCGTTATCCGTATTGCCTGGAGCTTGCATGACTGACTTCACATCGATGCCGTTCGCGGTATTCTGCGCGCCGCCGTCCGGCGGTTTCCCTACTGGTTCCAATTCGAACTCCAATTCGAACTCATCCCCGGCGTTCTCGCTGTCGCTGCGCCATGTCACCGTGGCGCTGCCCGACGGGCGGGTTCTGCTGGACGACCTCAGCGACACCTTCCATGCCGGGCACATCGGCCTGGTGGGTCGCAACGGCACCGGCAAGAGCGTGCTGGCAAAAGTCATGGCGGGCCTTGTCGCGCCGGATGCCGGGCGCGTGGTCCGCAGCGGCACGGTGGCCTATGTGCCGCAAGACGGCAGACCGGCCGACGGCGCAACGCTGGCGGACGTGGCCGGCCTGACGCCGGCCTTCGACGCGCTCGCGCGGCTTGAGCGCGGCGAGGCAGGTGGGCCGGACTTCGATCTGCTGGAGGGACGCTGGGATCTGCGCGACAAGCTGCGGCTGGCCTGCGAGGCAGCCGGCCTGGGCCACCTGGAGCCGGAGCGGCCTGCCAGCAGCCTCAGCGGCGGCGAACTCACCCGCGTGGCGCTGGTTGGTGCTTTTCTTTCCGGTGCCGATGGCCTGGTGCTGGACGAGCCCAGCAACCACCTCGATCTTGTCGCCCGGCATTGGCTGCGCGAGCAGTTGCGGCAATGGCGCGGYGGCCTGGTAGTGGTCAGCCACGACCGCGAATTGCTGGAAGAGATGACGCACATCGCGGCGCTGACGCCAGAGGGCTTGCGGCACTACGGCGGCAACTACACGCTGTACGCGGCGCAACGGGATGCCGAAGCCGCCGCCGCGCAGGCCTCGCTTGACCATGCGCGCGCCAGCAGGAGCTCGGCCCTGCGCGACCTGCGGCGCCAGCACGATGCCCACCAGCGCCGCGCCGCCCGCAACGACCGCGTGGGCAAGACGGCTAACCTGCCCGGTATCTACCTAAGCCGGCTCAAGGATGGCGCGCAGGCATATTCCGGCCGCGAACAGCGGCGCCAGCAGGAAGCCCGCGCGGCGCTGGACGAAGCCGTCATGCAAGCCGCGCAGCGCACCGAACCGGGCCCGCCTGTGGCACTGATGCTGCCGGGCGCGGTGGTTGCCGCCGGCAAGCGCGTGGTGCACCTGGACAAAGCCGTCGCGCCGTTCCCGGCTGGCGCGCACCCGCTCAGCCTGACGCTGTCGGGGCCGGTGCGGGTAGCTGTCACCGGCCCGAATGGCAGCGGCAAGACGACGCTGCTGAACATGCTGGCCGGTATGTGCGGGCCCGTTTCCGGCAGTTGCACGACAGGTGTCCCCAGCGCTTGGCTCGACCAGCACGCGGCTTCGCTGCTGCCGCCTGGCCAGTCGGTGCTGGAGCGGCTGCGGGAGCTGGACAGTCCCTTGCCGGAGGGCGTGCTGCGCAGTCACCTGTCCTTGCTCGGCCTTGGCGCCGGGCTGGTGCGGCAACCCTCGGGTGCGTTGAGTGGCGGGGAACGCCTGAAGGCGGCGCTAGCGTGCGCGTTGTGGGCGGGGAGTCCGGCCCGGTTGCTACTGCTCGACGAGCCGACCAACCACCTCGACATCGATTCGGTGCGCGCGCTGGAACAGGCCTTGAGCGCCTATCCGGGCGCCATCCTGGTGGTGTCGCACGACCAGCGCTTTCTCGATGCGCTACGGCTGACACATCGGTTGGCCTGGCACGGCGGGGAGTGGCGGCTGGTGCCTTGCGGCTGAGGCGCCGGYGTCAGTTGCCCGCGTCGCCAGGGTGTTCGTCGACCGAGCGGACCGCCGCGCGCCGCAAGGCGTCGAGCGCGGCGCTCACGGCGGTGCGGCCGAAGCCATCGTCGCGCCAGTACATCGACACCGAGCCGAAGCCGGCAAGGCGCAAGGGCAGGATGCGCAGGGCGCCGAGCTGTTCCAGGCGGCGCGCGGTCCGGTGCGAGGCCACGCCGACCATATTGCTGTGGTTGAGCAAGGTCAGGTTGAGGATGACCGAGTTCGACTCCACGCAGTCGCCGGGCATGCTCTCGCCAGCCGCGTTCAGCGCCGATTCCAGCGTGTTGCGGATGGGCGTGCCGCGCGGCCAGACGATCCACCGGTAGGCACGCAGATCGCCCCAGGCGGGCTCGGCCAGTTCGAACAGCGGGTGGCGCGGGCGCGTCACGAAATGGATCGGCTCCATGTAAAGCGCCTCGGTGCGCATCTGCCCGTCTTGCAGTTCCGGGGCGGAGCGTCCCACCACGATGTCGGCCTCGCCCCGCGCCAGTTGCGCCATCAGCAGGTTCATCGTGCTTTCCACCAGCCGGACCTGGGCTTTCGGCAGGCGCTGCAGCAGGGAGGTGACGGCAAGCGGCACGGTATCGGCGGCAGAGGCGCCCGAGGTGCCGATCACGACCAGGCCGGCGCCGCCTTCGCGCATGGCCTGCATGTCGTCGCGGGCGCTATCCAGGTGCGCCTCGATGCGCCTGGCGTGCGCAATCATCGATTCGCCGTAGGGCGTCGGACGCAGCCCGCGTGCGTGGCGCTCGAACAGCGGCAGGCCGATATCGTCTTCGAGTTCCTTGAGCCATTTCGACAGGGCCGGCTGCGTGGTGCTGAGCGCCACGGCGGTCTGGCTCATATTGCCGGTCTGGGCCAGGCTGAGCAGCATTTGCAAGTTGCGCAACCGGAGGCGCTGGGTCCAATCCATCAGGGTATTCCCTTTGAGCTATATCCATATCGATATGGATAAGAGGAATTGGTTATTTTACAAGGTATATCTCCAGGCGTATAAATCTTCCATCGAAGCCCACAGCCCGCAGCCCGCCGTGGCTGCTCCCCGCCCCGCAGGGCGAAGGACCCGGAGACAAGCATGTCAGACGCAAGCAAGAACGCGGATCGCTCGGCGTACTACGGCCGCATCGGCCGCAACCATCTCGCCCCCCTGTGGGAATCGCTGCACGCGCTGGTGCCGCGCGAGCCGCGCCCGCAGGCGCAGCCGGCGATCTGGAAGTACGCCGAGATCCGTCCGCTGGTGATGCAGGCTGGCGAGGTCATCAGCGCGGAAGAGGCCGTGCGCCGCGTGCTGGTGCTGGAGAATCCCGGTCTGCCCGGCAAGTCGAGCATCACGTCCACCCTCTATGCCGGACTGCAACTGATCCTGCCCGGCGAGATCGCCCCCAGCCATCGCCACACGCAGTCCGCATTGCGCTTTATCGTGGAAGGCTGCGGCGCCTGGACCGCCGTCAACGGCGAGCGCACCACCATGCATCCAGGCGATTTCATCATCACGCCATCGTGGACGTGGCACGACCACGGCAACCCAGCCGTGGCCGACGGCGGCGAGCCGGTAGTCTGGCTCGACGGGCTGGATATCCCGCTGCTGCAGCACCTGGACGCCGGGTTTGCCGAAAACTATCCCGAAGCCTCGCAGCCGGTGCTGCGTCCCGAGGGCGACAGCTTTGCCCGCTTCGGCCACAACATGCTGCCGGTGCGCCACCGCGTCACCGATCCCACTTCGCCAATCTTCAGCTACCCGTACGCCCGCAGCCGCGAGGCACTGGACCAGCTCTACCGCAATGGCGAACTCGATGCCTGGGACGGCGTGAAGCTGCGCTACGTGAACCCGGCAACCGGCGGCTGGCCGATGCCGACCATGGCGACCTTCATGCAGTACCTGCCGGCCGGCTTCCAGGGCAAGACCTATCGCAGCACCGACGCCACCGTCTATTCGGTGGTGGAGGGGCGCGGCACCGTGCGCATCGGCGAAGCGCAGTTCCAGTTCGAGCCGCGCGACACCTTCGTGGTGCCGTCCTGGCAGCCCGTGCAACTGGCTTCGGTCGGGGACACGGTGCTGTTCAGCTATTCCGATCGTCCGGTGCTGTCCGCGCTCAACCTGCTGCGCGAAGAACGCACCTGATCTTTTTTGCCCGGGGGCGGAACGCGGCGCGTGCCCGCCCTGCAAGGCTTCATCCATTCTTTCCGTGTGAGGGTTTCCCATGTCTTTCGTTATTGCACCTCCCGCTACCGTGGCCATTCCGGTCGTGGGCAGCAGCGACCAGTTTCCCGTGCGCCGCGTCTACTGTGTGGGCCGCAACTACGCGGCRCATGCCCGCGAGATGGGCTTCGATCCCGATCGCGAGCCGCCGTTCTTCTTCTGCAAGCCTGCCGACGCGGTGATTCCGGTAGCTTATGGCGAGACCCTGACGCTGCCCTATCCGGCGCAGACCGCCAACTACCACTATGAAGCCGAACTGGTCGTCGCCATCGGCAAGGGCGGTTCGGATATTCCGCTGGAACAGGCGCTGGAACACGTGTGGGGCTATGCCGTGGGCCTGGACATGACCCGCCGCGACCTGCAGATGAAGATGCGCGAGATGGGCCGCCCCTGGGAAATCGGCAAGGCCTTCGACGCCTCGGCGCCGATCGGCCCGATCCATCCGGCCAGCGCCGCCGGGCATTTCGCGCAGGGCGCGATCTGGCTGACTGTCAATGGCGCCGACAAGCAGCGCAGCGACGTAACGCACCTGATCTGGTCGGTGGCCGAGACCGTTGCCGATCTGTCGAAGTACTTCCGCCTGGAACCGGGCGACCTGATCTACACCGGCACGCCCGAGGGAGTCGGGGCCGTCAAGCCGGGCGACCTGATGGTCGCCGGTGTGGAGCGCCTTGGCGAATTGTCGGTGCGGGTGGCCTGATTCATCTTTGCGAGGGCTGCGCCGTGCAGATCTATAGCTTCTTCAACAGTTCCACTTCGTACCGCGTGCGCATCGCGCTGGCCCTGAAGGGCCTGCCTTACGACTACCACCCGGTCAATATTCGCGTCGGCGAGCATCGCGCCGCGGACTACGTGGCCGCGATCAACCCGTCTGCCGTGGTGCCGGCGCTGGTCGACGGCGATTTCCACCTCGGCCAGTCGATGGCGATCATCGACTATCTCGATGCCCACCACCCGGAGCCGCGACTCATCCCGCGAGAGCCTGAACTGCGCGCCCGGGTGCTGGAACTGGCCAACGTGATCGCCTGCGACATCCATCCGGTGAACAACATGCGCATCCTGCGTTACCTGCAAGACACGCTCGGGGTATCGCCGGAGCAGAAAGACGCCTGGTACCGGCACTGGGTCGATGAAGGGATGGGCGCGGTGGAGCGGCTGCTCGCGCAGCACGGGCGCGGCCCGTGGTGCTTCGGGGCGGCGCCCACGCTGGCCGACTGCTGCCTGGTGCCGCAGATCGCCAACGCGCAGCGCATGGGCTGCGATACCAGCGGCTTCGAGCGGGCCATGGCGGTGTACCGCCATGCCAGCGAGCACCGGGCCTTCCGGCAGGCAGAACCTCAGCGGCAGCCGGACTACACGGCGCGCTAACCGAATGGGGTGCCCCAGGGCGTTTTTGTCCCGACGCGCGCACCCAAGGAGACCATCATGAATACCATTCGCAGCACGGACCGCAAGGTGATCGTCGTGGGCGGCGGCATAGGCGGCCTGGCCGCCGCGCTGGCGCTGGCCCGGCAGGGCATCGGCGTCGAATTGCTGGAGCAGGCGGAGAAAATCGGCGAGATCGGCGCCGGCATCCAGCTCGGCGCCAACGCCTTTGCCGCGCTCGATGCGCTGGGCGTGGGCGAAGCCGCGCGCAAGCGCTCGGTCTTTACCGACTACCTGATGATGATGGACGCCATCGATGCCACCGAAGTGGCCAAGGTGGACGTGGGCGCGCGTTACCGCGAGCGCTTCGGCAATCCCTATGCCGTGATCCATCGCGCCGACATCCACCTGTCGATACTGGAAGCCGTGCAGGATCACCCGCTGATCCAGTTCCGCACCGCGACCACGGTGTGCGCGCTGGAGCAGGACGAGCGCGGCGTCACCGTGATCGACCAGCACGGCGAGCGGCACCAGGCCGACGCGGTGATTGGCTGCGACGGCGTGAAATCGGCGGTGCGCCAGGCTTTGCTGGGCGACGAGCCGCGCGTGACCGGGCACGTGGTGTACCGCGCCGTGGTCGACGTGGCCGACATGCCTGCCGACCTGCGGATCAACGCGCCGGTGGTATGGGCCGGCCCCAACTGCCATCTCGTGCATTACCCGCTACGCGGGGGCGAGCAGTACAACCTCGTGGTCACCTTCCATAGCCGCGAGCAGGAAGTGTGGGGCGTGCGCGATGGCAGCAAGGAAGAAGTGCTGTCGTACTTCGAAGGGATCCATGCCCGTCCGCACCAGATGCTGGACCGGCCGAGCTCTTGGCGGCGCTGGGCCACCGCGGACCGCGATCCGGTCGAGCGCTGGAGCTTTGGCCGCGCCACCATCCTGGGCGATGCCGCGCACCCGATGACGCAGTACCTCGCGCAGGGCGCCTGCCAGGCGCTGGAGGATGCCGTCACGCTGGGCGCGGCCATCGAGGCCAGCGACGGCGACTTCGAGGCGGCCTTCGCGCTGTACGAGAAGGTGCGCATCCCGCGCACGGCACGGGTGCTGTACTCCGCCCGCGAGATGGGCCGGCTCTACCACGCCAAGGGCGTGGAGCGGCTGGTTCGCAATTCGCTGTGGGTGGGACGGACGCAGGAGCAGTTCTACGACGCGCTGCAATGGCTGCACGGCTGGCGTGCCGAGGACTGCCTGCGAGGGGCGCGGTAGAGCCGGCTACGAAAGCCGGAGAAAGCCAGAGAAGGCCGGGAAGGCCACCAAGGGCGAGCCGACAGCAGATCGGCCGCCTCGAAAGACAATGAAGGAGACAGCCGTGCCCACCCAACCATCCATCGGTATCACCGAGTTCATCGACCGCCAGCCCTTGTCGGCGTTTCAGGTCGGCATCGTCGTACTCTGCTTCCTGATCGTCGCCATCGACGGCTTCGATACCGCCGCCATCGGCTTTATCGCGCCGGCGATCCGCGCCGAATGGCAGCTCACGCCCGGGCACCTCGCGCCGCTGTTTGGCGCCGGGCTGACCGGCCTGATGGCGGGCGCCTTCCTGTTCGGCCCGCTGGCCGACCGCTTCGGGCGCAAGACCATCCTTGTTTTCTGCGTGCTGTTCTTCGGCATCGCCAGCCTGGCATCCGCCTTCTCCGGCTCGCTGTGGGGCCTGGTGGCGCTGCGCTTCCTGACCGGCCTCGGCCTTGGCGGCGCCATGCCCAACGCGATCACGCTGACCTCGGAGTATTGCCCGGCCAAGCGGCGCTCCTTCCTGGTGACGACCATGTTCTGCGGCTTCACCATCGGCTCGGCGCTGGGCGGCCTGGCCTCGGCGAGCCTGATCGAGGAACACGGCTGGCGCGCGGTGCTGCTGCTGGGCGGCGTGCTGCCCTTGTTGCTGTTGCCATTCCTGCTGTGGAAACTGCCCGAGTCGGTCCGGTACCTGGTGATGAGCGGCAAGCAGCCGGAGCGGGTTGCCGCTACGCTGCAACGGATCGCGCCGGGCGAGCCGATTGCGCCCGGCAGCATCGTGGTCACGGACAAGCGCATGCCCGGCTCGCCGGCCGCCCACCTGTTCAAGCCCGAGCTGGTGCGGGGCACCCTGCTGTTGTGGCTCACTTTCTTCATGAGCCTGCTGGTGATCTATCTGCTTTCCAGCTGGCTGCCCACGCTGCTGCGTACGACCGGCGTCTCGCTCAAGACCGCGGCGCTGGTCACCACGATGTTCCAGGTGGGCGGCACCCTCGGCGCCATCGTGCTGGGCTGGCTGATGGATCGCGCCAACCCGCACTACGTGCTGGCGGCAAGCTATACGCTGGCGGGCATCTTTGTGGCGGCCATTGGCAGCCTGACCGCCGCGCCCTGGCTGGCGGGCCTGGCGGTGTTCGCCGCCGGGTTCTGCGTTTCCGGTTCGCAGGTCGGTGCCAACGCGCTGTCCGCAGCCTACTATCCCACCGATTGCCGCGCCACCGGGGTGGCCTGGGCCAATGGGGTCGGCCGGATGGGCTCGGTGGTGGGATCGGTGGGTGGTGGCACCATGCTGTCGCTGGGCCTGACGATGCCGGCGCTGTTCCTCCTGGTGGGGATCCCGGCCGTGATCGCGGGCGCCACCATGCTCCGGTTCGGGCGCCATCGCGCGGGCCAGGCGCGGCACATGGCTGTGGCCGCCTGAGGGCTGAGCCGGGCGGGTAAGCTGGCTTATTCTTGAACTTTTAAATGATAATGCGTATCATTTGAGATTCTCGGATTAGTGACACGATCTGAGTCAGCAAATGGGTTCCCGGACACGTCTCGTGTCCGGTCTTTTTTGCGGGCCGCCTTGTGTAGCCTGGTAGGGCCGGCATAAGGTGCCCTTGCGCACGAACGCACGCCTCGCGCTACCCCGGTTGCGGTAGCATCTCCCCAGCCCAGGCGCGGTTGTCTCTCCAGCAGGCCGCCTCTGCCTCACGGCACTTTTTGTTTCCTTCGCGCCAAGCAGCCACTGATGCGCCAGGCGCGCATGGGGGAGCCAATGACGGCAGCCCGCAGGCCACCGCAAGACGCCGCATCGCGCGCTCATGCCGAGCCGGCACCCTTGCCGCCAGCTTACGGCGGCGACGGCACTGGCCGGCGCTGGGCCTGGCTGCCGGAGCAGGGCGGATGGCGGTACTACGCGCTGCTCGGCGCCGTCGGGGTTTTTGTGCTCGGCCCGCTCGGCGGGATTGCCGCGGCCTATATGAACTTCTCGCTCGGCTTCTTCGTGGGCGGGCAGGTCCTGGCGGGGATTCTCGGCTCCACGGTGACCTTTGGCTACGGCACCGAAGGGCGCCACGGGGCGAACTATATCCAGACCATTGCGTCGTCGGTGGCCGGCATGAGCGGCATGGCCGTTGTGATCCAGGCGATGACCTGGATGGGCATGCCCGAGCCGCCGCTGTGGCAACTGATGCTGTACATGCTTTGCGTCGGCATGTTCGGGGTGGGCGTGGGCATGCTGTACACCCCGATCCTGGTCGACCGCCTGCAACTCACCTTTCCGTCCGGCCTGGCGGTGGCCAATATCCTGCGCGCGTTGACCGATCCGGTGCTGCTCCGGCGGTCGTTGTCCCGCCTGGCCGGCGGCACGGTGCTGGGCATTGTCGGCGGTATCGGCGCGGTCCGGATCGATCGGCTTGCCGCCATCGACCTGTCGGCGTCCACCTTCGGCGCCGGCATGATCGTCGGCGCGCGCATCGGCCTTGCCGCGCTGGTGGCCGGGCTGGCGGGCTGGGCGCTGATTCCGTTCTTCGTCTCGATCGGCTGGCTGGCGCCAGGCGAGCCGTTTCGCAAGATTACCTTCCTGATCGCGCTCGGGATGATCATGRGCGCGGCGCTGGTCGATATCGCGCTGATCCTGTTCAAGGCGTACCGGCAGCACCGGCGCCTGCGTGGCAGCGGCATGCCCGGGCCGGTAGGGCCATCGCGGGGCAGCCAGTGGCGGCTGGCGGCGTGGGTGCTGTTCTGGGGCGCCGCCATCGTGGCGGTTGGTGCGGGGCTGCTCCACCAGCCCGCGGGCTATCTGGTGCTGGCGGTGCTGCTGGTGTTTGTGTTCGCGATGGTGAATGGCATCTCGGTCGGCATGGTCGATCAGAACCCGATTTCCTCGGCCTTCGTGCTTTCCGTGATCCTGATGGCCGCGTTTGGCTTGCGCGACCCGCACGTGGGGCTGATCGCGGCGACGGTGTTGCTGGTATCGACCAGCGAGGCGTGCGATATGCAGCAGGACCGCTCCACCGGCTGGCGGCTCGGAACCAATCGCACCTTGCAGTTTCGCTTCCAGGTGGCGGGGATTGTCGCTGGCGCGGTGCTGGCGGTGCTGTTCGCCAGGCTGTTCATGGGTGCCTATCCCGAGTTGGCGCTGGACCAGACCGCGCTTGCCGCCAGCGATCAGCCGCATCGCTGGGCATCGGCCATGACGTACAAGATCGTAGGCGCCTTGCGTGGCCTGACCGATGACCTGCCGCACCAGCGCACGGCGGTGGCACTCGGCATCGCCCTGGGCTTTGCCACGGCGCTGCTGCGCTTGCTGGTCAGATCGGGGGCGCGCTATCAGCGCTTCATCCAGGCCGGCAGGGTTGGACGCATTGCGGACTTCCTGCTCGATACCGTGGTGTTGCCGTCGCCCTATGCGTCCTCCTTTGGCGGATTCGTCAACCTCCCCACCTCCGCGTGGTTCGCGTTGGGCGGGGTAGTGGCCAGCGTGCTCAATAGCCTGCCGGGGTCGAAGGGCACGCCTGACCCCTTGCCCGAGGACATGAGCACGACGTCGCTGGTGGGCGGCGGGCTGATCGCGGGCGATGCGCTGGCGGCGGTGGGGCTCGGCATAGCGGGCCTGGTTTTTACGGCCATGGGCTAGCCCGCTTTGACTTGTGCATTCAACCCTCGTTTTCCTATTTGAGTTCCGGCGGGGCCGGCCAATGTGATCGGGACGGCAGGAAGACACGGGCGTTATTGTAAGAAGGGTGATTCATTGCGCCCATGCGCGATCAGGACTACCGTCGCCCGGCAGCACCTTGCGGACAGGCCGCGAAACGTGGCCACGCTCAGGTAGCGCGCCGTTTTGAATATTTTTGAGACAGATCTGAATTCTTTGTGCCTGCCAGCCGCGCGCGGGCGAGGGCGGGCGGTTGTAGCGCAAAATGATTGCCGGCGGCGCGAGCGCCAGCCGGCTGGCGCCGGACGACCGGTTCGCATGCGCGGATCGTGGCCGCGTGCATTGGATGAGAGGTGATAGCACGATGAATCGACATTGGGTCACTGGCGACCCCGCGCATGAGATCATGCGGCTGGCGGCCGAACTGGATGCCGACGCGATCGTGGTGGGCTCCAAGCGGCGCGGTGCGCTGGCCAATGCCATTCTCGGTTCCGTCGCGACGACGATCCTCGGCAAATCGCAAGTGCCGGTGGTTGTCGTCAGCCGGGGCGAGGCAACGACCGGTACCTGAAGCGCTTTCCCGTTCAACAGCCCGCACCCCACCGGTGCCGGCCACACAGGAGGGAGTGATGACCATGGTGGTGCTCGCCGCGAACAGCTTGTCCAGCCGCATCGCTGGCCCGGCGCCCGGAGGTGGCCGATGTTGATGGTCTGGCTGATTGCGCTCCCGCTTTTCGCCGCGGTGCTGATGCCGCTGGCCCGGCGTCTGGCCCGTGGCCTGGCCGCGCCCATCGTGGTGGCCACGCCGCTAGCGGGCCTGGGCCTGCTGCTCAGCGCGCGGGGCCGGGTGGCCGATGGCGGCGCCATCGTCTGGCGGCAGCCCTGGATCGAGGATATCGGGCTGAGCCTGAGCCTGCGGCTGGACGGACTGGCGTATGTGTTCGTGCTGCTGGTGCTGGGCATCGGGCTGCTGGTCATTCTCTATGCGCGCTATTACCTGCCGCGCAGCGAATCCACCGTACGTTTTTTCTCCCTGTTGCTGCTGTTCATGGCGGCGATGCTCGGTGTCGTGCTGTCCGGCAACCTGCTGCTGCTGGCGGTGTTCTGGGAGATGACCAGCATCGTGTCGTTCCTGCTGATCGGCTTCTGGTCCTATCGCTCGGACGCGCGCAAGGGCGCTCGCATGGCCCTGACGGTGACCGGCGGGGGCGGGCTGGCCTTGCTGGCCGGCGTGCTGCTGCTCGGCCACATTTGCGGCAGCATGGAATTGTCCGATGTGCTGGCGCAGGCAGGCACGGTGCAACGGCACCCGCTCTATCCGCTGATGCTGTCGCTGATCCTGCTGGCGGCGTTCACCAAGTCCGCGCAGTTTCCTTTCAGTTTCTGGCTGCCGCACGCCATGGCGGCACCCACGCCGGTCTCGGCGTATCTGCATTCCGCCACCATGGTCAAGGCTGGCGTCTTCCTGCTGGCCCGGCTTTATCCGGTGCTGGATGGCACCAACTGGTGGTTCTACATGGTCAGCCTCACCGGCCTGGCCACGCTGGTGGTTGGCGCCGGCATKGCATTGTTGCAGCGCGACCTGAAGGGCTTGCTGGCGTATTCCACCATCAGCCATCTCGGCCTGATCACGCTGCTGTTCGGGCTGGACACGCAACTGAGCACGGTGGCTGCGCTGTTCCACATCCTCAACCATGCCGTGTTCAAGGCGTCGCTCTTCATGGCGGCGGGCATCATCGACCATGAGACCGGCACGCGCGACCTGCAACGGCTGCGGGGCTTGCGCAGCTACATGCCGCATACCGCGCTGCTGGCCATCGTGGCCTCGTTGTCGATGGCGGGCGTGCCGCTGTTCAACGGCTTCCTGAGCAAGGAGATGTTCTTTGGCGAGACCCTGGCGCAAGGCCTGCTCGGTGAGTTCAACTGGATCATCCCGGCGGCGGCGACCTTCGCAGGGGCACTGACGGTGGCGTACTCGCTGCGTTTTATCTACGGCGTGTTCTTCGACGGCAAGCCGGTCGACCTGCCGAACTACCCGCCGCACGAGCCACCCCGTTCCATGAGGATCCCGGTGGAGGTGCTGGTTGCCATCTGCCTCGTGGTCGGGCTGTTCCCCGCGTACACGGTGGGGCCCTTGCTGGCCTCCGCGGCCCTGGCCACGCTGGGCGGGCCGTTGCCGGAGTACAGCCTGAGCCTGTGGCATGGCGTCAACCTGCCTTTGTTGATGAGCCTGATCTCGATGGTCTGCGGTTCGGTGTTTTTCTTCTTCCGGCGTGATGCCTTCCATCGCCATCACGCACGCATGCTCCACCTGAACGCCCGCGATGCCTTCGAGGCGGCCATCGGCTGGCTGGAGCGGCTGGCCGGCCGCATGACCGGGGCGTTCGAGAACGGCTCGCTGCAAGGCTACCTGGCGTGGATGGTGGCCGCCATGCTGCTGATTCCGGCCACTTTCCTGGCGGATCTGGACACGCTGGCCGGCCCGGTGCCCCCCGGCCCGCTCGACGCGATGACCGTGACAGGCATGGCGCTGCTGGGGCTCACGGCGATCGGCGTGGTGCTCGCTCACAGGCAACGGCTGAGCGCGCTGATCCTGCTGGGCGCGTGCGGGCTGCTGGTGGCGCTGGCGTTTACGTGGTTTTCGGCTCCCGACCTGGCGCTGACGCAGGTTTCGGTCGAAGTCGTCACAATCCTGCTGCTGGTGCTGGCCTTGTTCTTTCTTCCCATCGACCGGCCGGACGCCTCGCCGGTGTCCCGGCGTGTCCGCGATGCCTGCCTTGCCCTAGGCAGCGGCGGCTTGCTAGCCGTCCTGGCATATGCCGTGATGACCCGGCCCTATGATTCGATTTCCGCCTTTTTCCTGGCCAACAGCGTTGAAGGTGGCGGTGGCCACAATGTGGTCAATGTGATCCTGGTGGATTTCCGCGGCTTCGATACGCTGGGCGAGATCTGCGTGCTGCTGGTCGCCGGCCTTGCGGTACAGGCCTTGCTCAAGGGCATGCGCCTGGCGGCGCCGCAGGCGGGGCCCAACGGGCTGCCGTGGTCGAGCCAGAGCCACCCGTTGCTGCTGGCCATCCTGGCCCGGCTGATGCTGCCGCTGACCATGCTGGTCGCGGTCTTCATGCTGCTGCGCGGGCACAACCTGCCGGGCGGAGGCTTTATCGCCGCGCTGATCACGGCGGTGGTCTTGCTGCTGCAGTATGTGGCCAGTGGCGTGCTGTGGACCGAGGCGCGCATCGCGCTGAATTACCGCGCGCTGGCGGGCAGCGGCATCCTGGTGGCCGGGCTGACCGGGCTGGGTAGCTGGGCGTTCGGCTTCCCGTTCCTGACAACGGCCTTCGGGCACTTCCACTTGCCGGTGCTGGGCGAAATCGAACTGGCCACCGCCATGCTGTTCGACCTCGGCGTCTATTTCACGGTGGTGGGCACGACCTTGCTGATCGTGTCGCACCTCGGCGTGCGCGACAAGCGCATCCACGCGCGGGAGGGTGCCTGATGGAAGCCGTCTACGCCGGCACGGTCGGCATCCTGATGGCCTGCGGCATCTACCTGCTGCTGCGCGCGCGCACATTCCCGGTGGTGCTGGGACTGGCGCTGATCTCGTACGCAGTGAGCCTGTTCCTGCTGGGCATGGGCCGCCTGTCCAGCGGCCGCCCGCCGGTCATCGCCAGCGGGGCGCGGTATGCCGACCCGCTGCCGCAGGCACTGGTGCTGACGGCCATTGTCATCGGTTTTGCCATGACCGCATTCGCGGTGGTGCTGGCGCTGCGCTCGCTTGGCATCACAGGCAGTGACCATGTGGATGGCAAGGAAGCGGGCCAAGAGGAGGCCGGCGGCGCTGGCAGGAACGAGGCGGACGGCCCATGACCCATAGCCTGCCTTTTTCGATCCTCCTGCCCATCCTGCTGCCGATGTTCGCCGGCGGTTTACTGGTGGCGATGCCGCTGCGCTGGCTCCGGGTCCAGCGCACGCTGAGTACGGCCGCCGCGCTGCTGCTGTTGCCGGTGGCTGCCTGCATGGTCCTGGAGGCAGCCACCGGCGCCATCCCGGTCTATCACGTCGGCAACTGGCCGGCGCCGTTCGGCATCGTGCTCCAGCTCGACCGGCTTGGCGCGCTGATGCTGCTGCTGACCGCCGTGCTGGGCGCGGCTGCCGTGGTGGCCGCGGGCAGGGGAGACGCGCGGATGGGGCGGCATTTCCACGCCCTGTTCCAGTTCCAGTTGATGGGCCTCAATGGCGCCTTCCTGGCGGGCGACCTCTTCAACCTCTTTGTCTTCTTCGAGATCCTGCTGATCGCCTCCTATGCCTTGCTGGTGCATGGCGGCGGGCGCGCGCGGATCGGCGCCGGGATGCACTACGTCTTGCTGAACCTGGCGGGCTCGGCCTTTTTCCTGATCGCCATCGGCGTGCTGTACGGGCTGAGCGGCACCCTGAACATGGCGCACATGGGCCTCCGGCTGGCCGGGTTGCCGCCTGCCGACGTGCCGCTGGCCACGGCCGCGGGGGCCATGCTGATGCTTGTCTTCGGGCTCAAGGCGGCGCTGTTCCCCATGCTCTTCTGGTTGCCCAAGGCCTACGCCAGCGCTACGGGCTCGGCCGCCGCGCTATTCGCCATCATGACGAAGGTGGGCATCTACGCCATCCTGCGTTGCGCCGCGCTGATCTTCGGCGCGCCCGGCGGCATGCTGGCGGCGTTCCTGCATGACTGGGTCTGGTGGATGGCGCTCGCCACCATGGGGTTTGGCGCGCTCGGGGCGCTTGCCGCCCCCAACCTGAAGACGCTGACCTGCTACCTCGTGCTGGCATCGGTCGGGCTGCTGGCGGCCAGCGTATCGATGCAGACCGGACAAAGCTGGGCGGGGGCGCTGTATTACCTGCTCAGTACCACGTTGTGCACGGCGGCACTGTTCCTGCTGACGGATGCGCTTGAGCCGGCGCCGCCGGCGGGCTCGGTGGGGCAGCCTGTCCCGGTTGTCCACGGCTCGCGGCTGGCGGGCGCGCTGTTCCTGGTTGCGGCGCTGGCGGCGATCGGCCTGCCGCCGCTGTCGGGTTTCATCGGCAAGGTCATGGTGATGCGCAGCGCGCCGTTGCCGGCCGCGGCCGTGTTGTGGCCGGGCGTCCTGCTATCCAGCCTGGCGCTGCTGATTGCCGTGAGCCGCACCGGCACGCGCCTGCTCTGGCGCCTGCCCCAGGAACACGATCCCGAGCGCCACGGTGCTTACCATCGGGTCGCGCCGGATGGCTGGAAGCTGGGTTGTTGCGCCTTCCTGCTGGCCTGCAGCGTCGCGCTGGTCCTGTTCGCGCAGCCGCTGAGCCAGTACCTGGCGGACACCGCCGCCCAATTGTTCGACCGCGCGGCCTACTTGCGCGCGGTGCTGCCGGCCGCGGGGAGCTAAGGTCATGGTCAAACGCTTGTTTCCGCATCCGTGGCTCAGCCTGGCGCTTCTGGCGACATGGCTGTTGCTGGTAAACAGGGTGTCGCCTGCCGACTGGGCGCTGGGCGCACTTCTCGGCTGGGCGATCTCGCTCCTGATCGGCAAGGGACTCTGGCTGCGTCCGATGCGCGTGGGCCGGCCCGATCTGATGCTGCGCCTGGCGGCGCACGTGCTGATCGACATCGTGGTGGCCAATGTGGAGGTGGCCTTGCTGGTGCTGGGGCCGGTGTCGCGGATGCGCCCGGCTTTTATCCAGGTGCCGATCGATGTCGAGCATGAACTGGCGCTGTCCGCGCTGATCAGCATCGTGTCGCTCAGCCCGGGCACCTTATGCGCCGAACTCAGCGATGACCGCCGCCGGCTGCTGGTCCACGTACTCGATCTGGACAATGAAGCCAAGCTGATCGCGCTGGTCAAGTCGCGCTATGAGGCGCCGCTACGGGAGATATTTGAATGCTTGCCGTCGTAATACCGCTCTCGCTGGGAATCCTCGGGGTCGCCTTCCTGCTCGCCTTTATCCGCCTGGTGCGCGGGCCGGGCCTGCCCGACCGCATCGTCGCGCTCGACACGCTCAATATCAATGCCATCGCGCTGATCGTGGTATTCGGCATCTGGCTGCGCTCGGAATTGTTCTTCGAGGTTGCCTTGCTGATCGCGGTCATGGGCTTTATCGGCACCGTCGCCCTGACCAAGTACCTGCAGCGCGGCGACATCATCGAACTCAAGTGACCGGACGGATCGGACTGGTCCGCTAACCATGACGGGAGGCCCAATGGACAATATGAGCCCAATCGCGGAATTCGCCACCTGCGTGCTGCTGCTGATCGGCAGCGTGTTTACGCTCGTCGGCGCCATCGGGCTGCTCCGGCTGCCGGACTTTTTCATGCGCCTGCACGGGCCGACCAAATCCACCACGCTGGGTGTCGGTGGCGTCGTGGTGGCTTCGGTCGTGTTTTTCAGCAACCAGGGCAACGGCCTGAGCCTGCATGAACTGCTGATCACCGCCTTCCTGTTCCTGACCGCGCCAATCAGCGCCCATATGCTGGCCAAGGCGGCGATGCAGCAGCGCCTGCCCGTCGACCCGCGCACACGGGGGCGCACATGGGAGGCGGAGGACCGGGAGCGCAGCGAGCCGCGCGGGCAGGCCGCGGATCCATCATCGGCGGGGAAGGTTCCCGAGAGCTGACGGCGCCGGCATGGCGTCCAGTCTTCAGCCCTGCTCCCACGCGCTGCACCAGCCGGCGGCGGCTACCTGCTTGTCGCCGAACAGCACGCAGCTGCCCGTCGACGGACTGGCGCCTTCCTGGAACAGCTGGCAGTTGGCGCAGGTCTGGCTGGCCGCATGCCTGGGGAATTTCGCCTGATCCACCTTGCGGGTGTCCGCCTTGTAGTCCAGCTTGACGGCCTGCGGATCCTTCTCGTCGAGCGTGGCCGCGCCGGCGCCGGACGGCGCCGCAACGGCCGCGAGGCTTGTGGCCACGGCTATCGGCAGTGTCTTCAGGAATTGACGGCGGGTCGACATGCGGCTTCCTTTTTCTGTGGGGATTGAAGACTGCCGGACTCGACGACATCACCGGTAGCGGACCGCGCGCGGCGCCTGGCTGACTGGTGTGAAGGCCGATATTCTGTGGGGGAGTTCCGGCGTGCGGCTGGTGTGGATTGTGGCACAGCGGCCGTCGCCTGGCGCGGCATGTGCGGTTTGCCGCCACCGGATTCTCCGCGGAATGGACAAGCCAGGGTGAATCGGGATAATCGTGGCTCCGCTGGCTGGCCTATGGCAAACTCGGCGCTGCCTTTTTTGCCGCAGGCGGGTTCACCGCCGCCACGCCAACCACACGCCATCCACCACTACGCCCATGACCGCTCGCACCAACACCGATACCCTCCGCCAGGCGCTGCAGGAACCGCTAGCGTTGCAACTGTCGCCCTTGATGGGCCCGGACTTCGCCGGGACGGCCGAGGGCGAGCGTTTTGCCATCTATACCGAACCGCCGGAAGCGCCCGGACGCGACGAAGTGCTGGCAACCCTGCGTGCCCAGCTTGAAGCGGAAGCCGGCGTACCGTTGCCCGGCGGCGACGCGCCTGTATCCGGCGAAGTCCTTGACAGCGAGGACTGGGAGCCCGGYCAGGCCTTCGAGATGGACATGGATAGCGACGAGGTCTGCGGCCAGGTCCTCTTCTACCGGCTGATCCTCGCGCGGGACCTGCATCCGGTCGGCTATTGCGCATTCGAAATCAATGCCGACGAAACCGGTGTGATCTTCGTGACCCTGGTCGAGTCGTGGGTTCGGCCGCAATACCGGCAGCTCGGGCTGGAGAGCGGCTTCGTGCTGCAGATGGGCAATGCCGTCTACAACCTGCTGGCTGACCTGGACGCGCGGCTGCAGGCCGCGGGCGAGCGCAGCGCGTCGTTCGAAGTGTTGCTGGGGCTTGAGCAGGCGTCCGTGGCAGGCACGGCGCTGTTGCGGTCGCTGGCCAACACGCTGCAAGGCTGGACCGATCCCTCCGCCGCGCGTGGCGCCGCCGGGCGCGAGCCGTTGGGCATTACCAGCGTCCGCGTTTCGGTGCTTCCCGCCAGTTCAGCGGATTGAGGAAGGGGGAGGCAACGCTCGTTGCCTCCGCTGCTTTGCCGCGTTCCGGAAAAGCGGGCGATGAAGTGAACGATCTCCGGCGCCAGGCCGCGTTGATCGTCATTACTGATCGTCACAACGCCGGCCGACGGCTGGCCCACTCGCGCACCGCCTGCGCAAACAGCCTCAGCGCGGTAGGCGGGTGCCGGTTAGCCGGGTAATAGAGGCACAAGCCGGGAAAGGAAGGGCTCCATCCCGGCAGCAGGTGGATCAGCCGGCCCGAGGCCAGGTGCTCCGCAACCTGATCTTCCGGGACCCAGGCGATGCCGATACCTGCCAGCGCTGCTTCGACCATCAGATTCAGGTTGCCAAGCGTCAGCGGCCCGTCGACATCGATGCTGGCGCTTTTGCCGCGATGCTCGAGATCCCAGCGGTAGAGCGCGCCACTCTCGAACCGGAAGCGGACGCATCGGTGCTGCCCCAGGTCGTGTGGCGCTTTCGGCGGCTCATGACGCGAGAGGTATTCCGGGGATGCCACTGCTGCGAACCGCATGTCAGGTCCGAAGCGGACGGCGATCATATCGCGCGGCACATCGTCCAGAACCCGTATGCCGGCGTCGAAACCGTCGGCCACGATATCCACGAGTCGTGTGTCCACGATGAACTCGACGTGTATGCCGGGGTAAGCCGCCAGGAAGTCCGGCAGCACATGGCGCACAAGCGGCCTTGCCGCGGACTCGGATGCGCTGATACGGATCGAGCCCGACGGCCGGTCGCTTGCTGACGCGACTTCGTTTACCGCATCCTCGATATCGGCGATAGCCGGCCTGACGCGCCGCAGAAGCTGTTCACCCGCTTCGGTCAGCGCGACCGACCGGGTCGTCCGGTTAAACAATCGCACATCCAGCTTCGCTTCGAGATTCCGCATTGCGTGACTTAGCGCCGACGGCGAAACGCCCAGCGTGCGCGCGGCCGCGCGAAAGCTTCGCTGCTCGGCAATGGTCATGAAAGCAGTCAGTTCGGACAGGCCAGCGCGCATCATTGATGAATTTCTCTCAACTCCCTGTGAAATGGTAAGCGGATTGTTGAATGAAGTACAGCAACCTAGAATCCACCACAGCAATCCACCACAGCAAATAGCGACTGACACGTGTCGGGCGTTGCCCGCGCAGCTACGGCCTCCCTGCAAAGGCCGTGACAGTAGCGCCCGATCAACGGCAACGATCCGCTGCGACATTTGGAAAAGAGAAATTATGCAAAAGCGCACACTTGGTAACAGCGGTCTTGATGTTTCGGAACTCGGCCTTGGCTGCATGGGCTTGAGCTTCGGATACGGCCCGGCCACTGAAAAGTCCGAAGGCATCAAGTTGATCCGGGCCGCATTCGAGCAAGGCATCACATTCTTTGACACGGCCGAGGCCTATGGCCCGTTCGTCAACGAGGAACTGGTCGGCGAGGCCTTGGCGCCATTTCGCGACCAGGTGGCGATCGCCACCAAATTCGGCTTCAAGGACGGCGATTCGACAAAGGGCCTCGACAGCCGGCCCGAGCGTATCCGCGCCGTCGCGGAGGCATCGCTGAAGCGTCTGAAGACGGATCGCATCGACCTGTTCTACCAGCATCGTGTCGACCCGGCCGTGCCGGTCGAGGACGTGGCGGGCACCGTCGGGGAGCTGATCCGGGAGGGCAAGGTCAAGCACTTCGGCATGTGCGAGGCTGGCGCGCAGTCGATCCGCCGGGCGCACGCCGTGCAGCCGGTGGCGGCGCTGCAGAGCGAGTATTCGCTGTGGTGGCGCGAGCCGGAGGAGAAGGTGCTGCCGACCCTCGAGGAGCTCGGCATCGGCTTTGTGCCGTTCAGYCCGCTMGGCAAGGGCTTCCTGACAGGGGCCATCGACGCGGGCACCACGTTCGACAAGACTGACTTCCGCAACGTTGTGCCACGCTTCTCCGAGGAAAACCGCAAGGCCAATGCGGGCCTCGTCGAGGTACTTGGCCGGATTGCGGACGGCAAGGGCGCCACGCGGGCACAGATTGCGATCGCCTGGCTGCTGGCGCAAAAGCCGTGGATCGCACCGATTCCGGGTACCACGAAGCTGCACCGGCTGAATGAGAACGTCCGCGCGGCCGCCGTCGAACTGTCGGCCGAGGATTTGTCCGTCATCGAGGCGGCACTGCAACGGATCACCGTCGCGGGTGATCGTTACCCGGCCCATCTCCAGCAGCGAGTCGATCGCTGACTTGCCTGTGGCGGCAACGCGCCGGTGTCCGGCCTTCCGGGTACCGGCGCGTTTGCCGTGCGCAGCAGGATATCGAACCATGTCACTGACGCCGGCACGCCTTTCGCGTACATCACCTGCCACCACGTATCGCCGCAGGCCTACGGCGTGCTGTTTGGTGCGGGCATCGCCGGCATCATGATCACCACCTGGTCAATTCAAGGCTGGTGACCCGGCTTGGCAGCGATCGCCTGATGCGGGCCGGTACCATCGGCGCGGCAATCGCGGGCATTCTGCTGGCAGTCGCCGCCCGGACTGGCTGGGGCGGGCTGGCGGGTCTGGTGATACCGCTTTTCCTGCTCGTCTCCGCAACCGGCCTTATCGTCGCCAATTCGATTGCCGGTGCGCTCAGCACGTTTCCCGGACGCGCCGGTGCCGTGTCGGCGCTGACCGGCGCCATCCAGTACGGCGCCGGCATCGTCGGCTCGGCTCTGGTCGGCGTCGGCACGGACGGTACACCCTGGCGGATGGGTGTCGTCATCGCCCTCCTGAGCATCGGCAGTCTGCTCTGCGCGCTGTTTCTCGTGCAATCTCCCGCCGTTGCGCCCAGCGTTATCAGGCCGGCTCGGGTTTCAACAGATTAGTGAAGCGGCCCGGACTCGCCCGGAGCGGTGTCGTCCTTGTCTGGGCGAGTCTGGCGGAACGCCTTATGGCCTTATGGCCTTATGACTTGCTCGTATGGCTCGGCTTGCCCTTTTGCCTCGTGGCGGCCATCTCGTGCAGCTCGGCTTCGCTCATCGACCTGAACATGGATTTCGAGGCGCCTTTCAGGCTACTTGCCTTCCGGTCGCCGCGCTTCGCGGAAAGCGCCGCGCCAGCGGCCATTTGTTGTGCCTTTGACTTCGCGTGCATGGAGATCCTCCTTCGCGTATGCAATGCGTGACCAAAGCCGCCACCGGATGGCGGCGGGGTATGCGCTTGGAGCAAAGCACGTGCCCGCGCAACGCCACGCTTGCCTGCCGGCGGGATACGCCTCCTCGTGGGTTGGGCCGCTCGGGTTTGGCGCCGCTGCCGCGTGGCAGTGGCGGCGAATAGTGCAACGCCGGTAGGAAAGTCTTCACGACGCGGCGCTCAGCCGTGCACCGAACGAGGATCATGGCCAAAGCTGTTGCGCGCACGGATCTGTCCGTCCAGGCCGTGAATCAGAAGTTCGACGTGCTCGCGCTGGGCGTCCCGGGTACCGGCTTCCACGGCGTCTTCCTGGGACGTGTGATGCGAGTTGGCATACCTCGCCCCCTCCTGGATCACGTCCCAGCCGGTTCCGTGCGGCAAAACGTGGATATTCCTGGCTGTCATGGCGATCTCCTGTTTGGGACGTGTTTGGACGTGTGAATATTTCCATTCTGGACCCGCCGTGACGCATGACCATCGGGGAGTGTCTGACAAAGGCGCAACGGGGAGACGGCGCCGTTTCAGTGCAGGTGTGGCGGTAGCGCTTTACTCGTCAGGACATCGCCGCAAGAAATATGCCGTGCTTTCCGGCGCGCCTACGCGTTAGCCGTGGGCGGGTCGCCGACGGGATCCGGATGGATCCGCATGATGGCGTCGCGCTTTTCCAGCAGGTGCCGCTTGAGAATCGAGCCGAGCAGCTTGCCGTCGCGCGCTTCCAGTGCCTTGATCATGTCTTCGTGATCGTGCACGGCGCGGTCCCACTTGTCGGTCTCGTGATTCGAGCGGAAACGCAGCGCCTTCAGGCGCCGGTTGATGCTCTGGTAGGTCTGGCGCAGCGTGGCATTGCGCGCCGCTTCGTTGATCCGGTCGTGGATTTCCTGGTTGCGGCTGTAGTAGCCCGGCAGGTCGTTCTGCACGCGGCAGGCCAGCATCGAATAATGCAGCGCCTTGATCTCCGCCAGCTCGGCCGGCGTGATGCGCTCGCATGCCAGCTCGCCCGAAAAAGCTTCGAGGCCGCTCATCAGCTCGAAGGTTTCCCACACTTCCGATTCCGTCATGCGCGAGACGCTGGCGCCTCGGTTGGGAGAAATCTCGATCAGGCCTTCCGCCGCCAGCACCTTGAACGCCTCGCGCAGCGGCGTGCGCGAGATCCCGAGGGTTTCGCACAATTCGCGTTCATTGAGCTTCATGCCTGGCGATAGCACGCCTTCCACGATGAATTTGCGCAGGTGCTCGACTACTGTGTCGTGAAGCCGTTGCCGTTCAACCTTGGGGAGGACCGGCGCAGGGCGGGAGAGGTCGCCGCCAACTGGATTCTGCATACAAAGTCCTTATCTTTGCGTTTTCCGCATTTTACTGCATCTCTCACCAGACGCGCAGCTTCGGGGTAAACACCCAGTGTTTACAGTCATTCAGCGCTTGGAAGGCGGTCCTTTCGTCTGCTAAAGTATTTTGAATGCAAAATTCATAATCCACAAAGGAGGGACCAATCCATGATCAAACTCGACTTCCACCCCGCTGGCCGCCACTTCCTTCAGATCCCCGGTCCGAGCCCCGTGCCCGACCGCATCCTGCGTGCGATGAGCTATCCGACCATCGACCACCGCGGTCCGGAGTTTGGCGCGCTGGGCCGCAAGGTCCTGGCCGATATCAAGAAGATCTTCAAGACCGCGCAGCCGGTGATCATCTATCCGGCCTCCGGGACGGGTGCCTGGGAAGCCGCGCTGACCAATACGCTGAGCCCCGGCGACAACGTGCTGATGTTCGAGACGGGTCACTTCGCCACGCTGTGGAAGAAAATGGCGGAGGCACTGGGACTGAAGCCGGAATTCCTGGGCCTGCCGGGCATCGAGGGCTGGCGCCGCGGCGTGCAGCCGGACATGATCGAAGCCCGCCTGCGTGCCGACAGCGCGCACGCCATCAAGGCCGTATGCGTGGTGCACAACGAGACTTCGACCGGCGTTACCTCGAATATTGCCGCCGTGCGCCGCGCTATCGACGCGGCCGGCCACCCGGCGCTGCTGTTGGTGGACACCATCTCCGGCCTGGCCTCGGCGGACTACCGGCACGACGAGTGGGGCGTGGACGTAACGGTGTCGGGTTCGCAGAAGGGCCTGATGCTGCCGCCGGGGATCAGCTTCAACGCGTTGTCGCCGAAGGCGATCGCGGCCAGCAAGCAGGCGAAGCTGCCGCGTGCTTTTTGGGGCTGGGACGAAATCATCGAAGCCAACAAGAACGGCTACTGGCCGTACACGCCGAACACCAACCTGCTCTATGGCCTGTCGGAGGCGCTGGACATGATCCTGGACGAGGGCCTGGACAACGTCTTCGCGCGGCACCAGCGGCTGGCCGAGGCGGCCCGCCGCGCGGTGGGGGCCTGGGGGCTGGAGATCCAGTGCGCGGACGCATCGGTGTACAGCCCGGTGCTGACCGGCGTGATGATGCCGGAGGGCGTGGACGCCGACGCGGTGCGCAAGCACATCTATGAACGCTTCGACATGTCGCTGGGGCAGGCACTGGGCAAGATGCGCGGCAAGATGTTCCGTATCGGGCATCTCGGCGACTGCAACGACCTGACCCTGATGGCCACGTTGTCCGGTTGCGAGATGGGGCTGAAGCTCGCGGGCGTGCCGGTGGCGGCGAGCGGGGTCGTGGCGGCGATGGAGTACCTGGCCGCGCATGCGGACGCGCCAGCGCTGAAGGCCGCGGCCTGAACCGGCACCGGAAGGCCGGGCGGCTTGCCCGCGCGGCAGGCGTACGCCGGTCTTCCTGAGTCACCGCAAGTGCAGACAGGCATGGCTTCACCTCCCGGGGTGAGGCCAGGGAGAGGTGTTGCCTTTTGGCGCCCCGCCGCCTGCGTGCACTAGCGGGAACCGGCCATAGAGCCGGCGGCGATGAATCTGCCCCGGCCCGGACCGGGCGGGCACGAAAAGAGGAACAAGCCGGGCGCGGCGCTGGGCAGGATCGCCGGCCTGCCTGCGGTCGAACTCATCCTCGCGTAACAAGCCGCGCGCAGATGCGGCACCGATACCCACAAGCCACTGGTAGAAAGCCATGAATGATTCCTCCCCCTCGCTGCTGGTCAAGCCGATCCACCTCGTGCCGTCGCAAGGCCGTGCCAGCTCGCCRCTGTCGGCACGACTGCGCAAGGAACTGCGCGGCGATGTGCTCTTCGACCGGGCCAGCCGGGGCCGCTACTCTACCGATGCCTCGATCTACCAGATCATGCCGGTCGGCGTGGTGGTGCCGCGCGACCAGGCCGACCTGATGCTGGCGCTGGAGATCGCCCGCGACGAAAAGGCCCCGGTGCTGGCGCGCGGCGCGGGCACCAGCCAGTGCGGCCAGACCGTTGGCGAGGCGCTGGTGATCGACAACAGCAAGTGGCTCAACAACGTCGTGGATTTCGATCCCGCCGCCCGCACCGTCACCGTGGAACCCGGCATCGTGCTGGACCACCTCAATGCCTGGCTCAAGCCGCACGGCTTGTGGTTTCCCGTGGATGTATCGACCGGAGCCCAATGCACCATCGGCGGCATGGCCGGGAACAACTCATGCGGCTCACGCTCCATCGAGTAYGGCAACATGGTGCACAACGTGCTGGGCATCGATGCCGTGCTGGCCGACGGCAGCCAATGCCATTTCGGCTCACTCAAAGAGGCTGTCGCGGACAGGCGCGTGGAGGGCATCCTGCAAGGCCTGCGGCGAATCGCCACCCGCGAGCGCGAGGAAATCGCCGAGCGCATGCCGAAGGTGCTGCGCCGCGTGGCGGGCTACAACATCGACCTGTTCGAATGCCAGAATCCGCGCGCCTATACCGACGACGGCTACGCCAATCTCTCGCATATCCTGGTGGGATCCGAAGGCACGCTCGCCTACAGCCGGCAGCTCACGCTGAAGCTGTCGCCGCTGCCGCAGCACAAGGTACTGGGTGTGGTGAACTTTCCCACGTTCTACCAGGCGATGGACATGACGCAGCATATCGTCAAGCTCAAGCCCGTGGCCGTAGAGCTGGTGGACCGCACCATGATCGACCTGTCGATGGAGAACCCGGCGTTCCGCCCGGTGATCGGGCAGGCCCTGTCCGGCGAGCCGCAGGCCATCCTGCTGGTCGAGTTCGCGGGCGAGGAGCACAGCGCGCTGCTGGCGCGGCTCGACGATCTCGCGACGCTGATGAGCGACCTGGGCCTGCCGGGCTCCGTGGTCAAGATGCCCGATGCCAAAGCCCAGAAGGCGCTGTGGGATGTGCGCAAGGCGGGCCTGAACATCATGATGAGCATGAAGGGCGACGGCAAGCCGGTGTCCTTCATCGAGGATTGCGCTGTTCCCCTGGAGCACCTGGCCGAGTACACGCGCCGGCTCACCGCCGTGTTCCACAAGCACGAGACCGAAGGCACGTGGTACGCCCATGCCAGCGTGGGCACGCTGCATGTGCGCCCGATCCTGGACATGCGGCGCGACGGCGCGCTGCGCATGCGCGAAATCGCGGAGGAAGCGGCCGCGCTGGTGCGTGAGTACAAGGGCGCCTATTCCGGCGAACACGGCGACGGGCTGTGCCGGGGTGAGTGGGTGGCCTGGCAATACGGTCCGCGCATCAATGCCGCCTTTGGCGAGATCAAGGCGCTGTTCGACCCGGACAACCGCTTCAACCCGGACAAGATCGTGCGGCCGCCGAAGATGGACGCGCGCGAGAACTTCCGCTTCGCGCCGGGCTACGCCGCGCTGCCGCTCGCGCCCGCACTGGACTGGTCCGCCTGGAACGTGACGCGCAACCCGCTGACCGGCGAGGAAACGGCGCCGGGCACGGGCAGCGACCGCGCGGGCGGGCTCGCCGCGGCAGTGGAGATGTGCAACAACAACGGCCATTGCCGCAAGTTCGACGCGGGCACCATGTGCCCGAGCTATCGTGTGACCAAGGATGAGCAGCACGTTACGCGGGGTCGTGCCAATACGCTGCGGCTGGCGATCTCCGGCCAGCTGGGCGATGAGGGCCTTGCCAGCGCGGAAGTCAAGGAAGCCCTGGACCTGTGCGTCTCCTGCAAGGGCTGCAAGCGCGACTGCCCGACGGGCGTCGATATGGCGAAGTTCAAGATCGAGGCCCGCCATGCCTGGACCAAGCGCCATGGCATCACCCTGCGCGAGCGCATGGTGGCCTTCATGCCGCGCTATGCGCCGGTCGCCAGCCGGTTCCCCGCGCTGCTCGCGCTGGCCGGCAGCATTCCCGGCATCTCCGGCGCGATAAAGCGCGCGGTGGGATTCGCGCCGCAGCGCTCGTTGCCACGCTTCAAGACATCGTTCCTGTCGAAAGCCCGGACCAGGGGGCAGGCAGCACCGGGCCGCGAAGTCATGCTCTTCGTGGACACGTTCACCAATTACATGGAGCCGGAAAACGCGCGGGCGGCGCAGCAAGTGCTGGAAGCCGCCGGCTACACGGTGCACTTCAACACCCGCGAAGGCGAGCGCCCCCTGTGCTGCGGCCGTACCTTCCTTGCGGCGGGGCTGGTGGACCAGGCCAGGGAGGAAGCGCGGCGCCTGCTGGATGCCGTCAAGCCCTATGTCGACCGGAACATCCCGATCGTGGGGCTGGAGCCTTCGTGCCTTCTGTCCCTGCGCGACGAGTTCCTCAATTACGGCTACGGCGACGAGGCCAGGAAGCTGGCCGCCCAGGCCTTCCTGTTCGAAGAATTCCTGGTGCGGGAGAAGACGGCGGGACGCCTGGCCCTCGATCTCGATGCGCTGCAGACCGGCGAGGCCCTGGTACATGGCCACTGCCACCAGAAGGCCTTCGATGCCTTCACCCCGGTGCAGACCGTGCTCGGCTGGATCCCCGGCCTGAAGGTGTCGCCGGTGGATTCCTCCTGTTGCGGCATGGCGGGCAGCTTCGGCTACGAGGCCGAGCACTATGAGGCATCGAAAGCCATGGCGGAACTCTCGCTGCTGCCGGYGGTGCGCCAGCGCGCGGCCAACGCCCTGGTGGTCGCCGACGGCACCAGTTGCCGCCACCAGATCCTGGACGGCGCGGACACCGAGGCCGTGCACGTGGCGCGCGTGCTGGCGATGGCGCTGAAGCGGAAAGACCAGGGGCAGCTGCATCATGCGTGAGCACACCGGCCCGGCAGCCGCCAGGCGGCCACCCTTGCGGCTTCCCGAGCCGGCCGCGAAGGGCGATGCGCTGGAGGACGTGGGTTCACCGGCGCTGCTGGTGGACCTGGACGCCTTCGAATCGAACCTGCTGCAGATGCGTGACCTGGCGGCTGCCGCGGGCGTGGCCTTGCGCCCGCATGCCAAGGCGCACAAGTCCGTCGCCATCGCCCGGGCCCAGATGGCCCAGGGAGCCGCGGGCATCTGCTGCCAGAAGCTGAGCGAAGCCTATCCGTTCGCGGCGGCCGGCATCGCCAGCATCCATATCAGCAACGAGTTCGCCGGCGCCGACAAGGTGGCCATGGCGATAGAACTGGCCGGGCATGTGGCGCTGAGCATCTGCGCCGATGACGTGCGGCAGGTGAGGGCGGTGGGGGCCGCCGCCACCGCCGCGGGCGTGAAGATCACGGTGTTGCCGGAGGTCGACGTGGGACACGGACGCTGTGGCGTTGCCAGCCGCGATGCCTTGAGCGCGCTGGCTGACGCCATCGCAGCGTTTCCGGCATTGCGGTTCGGCGGCCTCCAGGCGTATCACGGCCCGGCCCAGCATATCGCCGCCTGGGCGCAGCGCCGCCAGGCCGCGCAACGGGCTGCCGAAGCGGCGCATGCCTATGTCCGGCACCTGGATGCGCGCGGCATCGCCTGCCCGGTGGTCACGGGCGGGGGGACCGGCACCGCGGAGTTCGACGTCGGCAGCGGCGTCTACACCGAGATCCAGCCGGGGTCCTATCTGTTCCTGGACGGACATTACGGCGCCAATGAATGGATGGGGCAATTCCGGCCGGCGCACAGCCTGTTCATCGCGGCCACGGTGATGAGCACGGCTCGCCCCGGCGTGGTGGTTTGCGATGTCGGCCTGAAGACGGTGGCGGTCGATTCCGGCCTGCCGCGGCTGTGGTCGCGCGACGGCAACGGGTCGCTGCGCTACGTCGCCGCCAACGACGAGCACGGCGTGCTCGAAGTGCTCAACGGCGACAGCCACGAGTTGCTGGGCGGCAAGCTGCTGCTGATCCCGGGGCACTGCGACCCTACCGCCAACCTGCACCGGCACTACGTCTGCTTCCGGCAGGGGCGGGTAGCCGGCCTGTGGGATATCGATRCGCGAGGCCTGAGCCGCTGATGCATCGGCCGGTGGCGCTTGCGACCGTGGGGGCCCACAAGTTGCTGGTCACCTCGTCCGCGCTCCATACCGTGCCGATGGTCAGCAACCTGCCGTTCAGCTGGCGCGACCTGACGCCGGTGGCGATGCTAGCGGACTTGCGCGCCAAGGCGCGGCGCATGCCTGAGCGCGTCCGGGCGCGGGTAGTGGCGGCGGAGTTGGCGCAACGCCACGGAATCCTAATGCGCCAGGCTTGTAATCCGGCGCGCGGCCAGCGCTGCCAGCACGGGCGCCACGGCAAAGCTGGCGAACAGCCAGGCGGCAGCCGACTGCGCGCCCGCGGTGCCGCCGGGGACGATCAGGCCAGYGGCATTCGCCACCAGCCCCGCGATCGCTGCGCCGATCGCCATGCCGTAGAGCTGGACGGTTGTGATCGCGGCCGAAGCCGTGCCTTCCTCGCCGTGCGGCGCCAGCGTCAGCACGCGCGTCARCAAATGCGGCCAGCCGATGCCCACGCCAGCGCCCGCGCCGGCCAGCGCCAGGCCACTGAGCAGCGTGCGAGCCGTCGGCGCCAGGCTTGCCCCCGCCGGTACCACTATCGCCAGCGCGATCAGGCTGGCGGCGCACAGTACCGGCCCCGCGCGCAGCAGCCGTGCCGCGCCCGTACCGCCGTGGCCGGAGGAAAGCAGCGCGCCCAGGCTCCAGCCACCCGCCATCGCGGCTGTGAGATAGCCCGCGGCCAGCGGTGTGTGGCCATGCAAGGTCTGCAGGAAATAAGGCACGAAGACTTCGGTGGTGGTGCCGATCAGGAGCAGGGCCACGCTGGCATAGACCGCGCCCAGCGGCGTGCCGGGCTCGGTGCCGCCGCTAGGCAGCAACCGCACCAGCGCGCGCCGGTCCCACACAATGGCGGCGGCGCCGAATGCCAGGCCCGCGGCCACGCCGGCGGCCTGCCAGCCCATCGCCGCCGACAGGCTGCCGGCGGCGACAGCCAGGATCGACGCAGCCAGCAGTGCGATCTGCGCGGCGGGAATGCTCGGCGCGGCGGCGGACGATGCGCGCTCGCCGGCCGGGCGCAATTGCACCGCCACCAGCAAGCCCTGCATGATGGACACCGGCAGCAGCGTCCAGAACGCCCAGCGCCAATGCCCCACCTGGGCGAACAATCCGCCCACGGCCGGCCCGCAGAGCGTGGCGATGCCCCACATGCCCGAGACCAGCGCCACCGCGCGGGGCCATAGCGGCGGCGCGAACACAACCCGGATCAGTGCATAGCTAAGCGCTGCCAGCGTGCCGCCGCCCAGCCCCTGCACGCCACGGCTGGCCAGCATCCAGGGCATGGACGGCGCCAGCGCGCAGCCCGCCGATCCCAGTGCGAACACGGCCAGCGCGGCAATGAAGGCACCGCGCGGTCCCAGGGCGGCCAGAAGCCGGACGGACAGCGCGGCGCCGACGATGGAGGCGACGACGAAAAGCGTGGTGTTCCAGGCGTACCAGTCCAGGCCGCCAATGTCCCGTACCACGGACGGCAGCACGGTGGTGACAATGTGGACGTTGATGGCGTGAAGCGCCACGCCGCCGGTAAGGGCGAGGGCAAGTAACCCGTTCTTGCCAAGGAGCAGTTCGCGCCAGGCGCCGGTGAAGGCTTGTTCAGGGGGCATTGAGAGCGTGCGGCAGGATGGCTGCCACCTTATTATCCAAAATGATGCTTGGATAATAAGGTGGTGCCGTGAATTACACAAGCAATGGCTTGGTATTTCCGGATCCCGGGTCGCTCCCGATGGCGCCGGCTTACTGTCTAGCCCCGCACGTCGCGAGGGTCGTGACCATAGCTGTTGCGCATGCGGATCTGGCCATCCTGGCCGTGAACCAGCAACTCTACCTTCTCGCGCCTGGCGATCACCGTGGCGGCCTCGACGGCTTCCTCCTGATTGAGGAAATGGGCTCGCTCGCCCCTGGCGCCTTCATGGACGACATCCCAGCCGTCGCCGTGAGGCACGACATGTACGTTGCGCTGCGCTTTCGAATCCATGGAGGTCTCCCGGTATCCGTGGCCCGAGGCCACGCTCTGCTCTGTATTGTGACGCGCTGGAACAGTAGCGCCAGGGGGCGCAGTCCCGCAGGTTCACGCGCCTCGCAGGAATCAAGCATAGGTGTTCTGGCCCGACGGTGCCYGGCGGGCTGTCAGGATGCCGCCTGGCGTACCAGGTAATCCACCAACAGCTTCGCCGCCGGCGAGAGGCTCGCCTCGTCGCGGAAGCAAATCGCGAAGCGGCGCTGCGCCCAGCTATCCGTGAGCGGGACCATCTGCACGCCAAAGCTGGCGGAAAGGGGCTCAACTACCTCGCGGGGCACGATGGCAAGACCGAGGTTTGCGCGGACGCAGCGCAGGGACGCATCGAAGGAGGAAACCACCACCCGGTACGCCATCGGCTTGCCGATGATGGCCGCCGCGCGCGCCAGCATGGTGTGTACCGCGGTCTGCCCGGGCAGGCCGATATGGTCGAATTCAAGCGTCTGCTCGAAGGAACACTCCGCCTGGCTCGCGAGCGGATGCGAGGAATGCACGATGGCTGCCAAGGTATCGCTGCGATAGGGCCGGGTCTGGAGTCCTTCGAGATCCGCGGCATCCCAGCAGATGCCCAGCGGCGCGGAGCCTTCCCGCAGTGAGCGGACAAGCTCGCGGCTGATGCTCTCCTCGACGGTGACGCGGATATCCCGATGGTCAGGCACTTGCAGAAAGCTGGCGATATCGTCGGGGAGCGACTCGGCCATGCACGAGACAGTGGACAGCAGGCGGACTTGTCCCTTGATGCCAGTGCCGTAGTCGGTCATATCGCGCTCCACGCGATCAGCCGCGGCCAGCATGGCGCGTGCGTGCTCTAGGAGGATCTCGCCAGCCGCGGTCGGTATCACCCCACGCCGGCGCCGCTCGAACAGCGTGACGCCCACGGTGTCTTCCAGTTGAGCCAGGCGCTTGCTGATGGCCGAAGCCACGATGTGTTGCTGTTCGCCGGCGCGCGCCATGTTGCGCGTCTCGCAAACCGCCACGAACAGGCGCAGGGAGGTGAGGTCCAGGTCACGCATCGGAAGCTTCCGGTGTTGAGTTCAGGATTTCCGATATGGAAATTTAGCGTAGTAATTTTAGCGGGTGTTGCGTTGCTCAGGAATTTCTAAACCGGGGGCGCATGGGATGGTGTGATGCTAGCCAGCCATTCCGATTCGGAATGTTAGTGCTTCTGGATTAGCGCTTCTGCCTTCGATTGGAATGGCATAGAGTGCTCATGCCAGACCGAAACACGAACATCCGAGGGGACCCAGACAGAATGACAACACACGCTGAATTCGCTCCACGCCGGGCCGTGATTCGGGAGGTCGGGCTGCGCGACGGCCTGCAGAGCATCGCCACCATCCTGCCGACCTCCGCCAAGCGCGAGTGGATCCAGGCGGCCTATGCGGCAGGCCAGCGGGAAATAGAGGTCGGCTCCTTCGTCCCGGCGAAGCTGCTGCCGCAACTCGCCGATACCGCGGAACTCGTGGACTTTGCCAGGTCGCTGCCGGGGCTGTTCGTCTCGGTCCTGGTACCAAACCTGCGGGGCGCGGAAAACGCCATCGCCAGCGGCGCCGACCTGATGCTGGTGCCGCTGTCCGCCAGCCATGCCCATAGTCTGGCCAACCTGCGCAAGACGCCCGACGAGGTGGTGGCCGAGGTGGCAAGGATCCGCGCCGCCCGCGACGCGGCCGGCTCCAGGACGCTGATCGAAGGCGGCGTGGGCACGGCCTTCGGCTGCACGCTGCAGGGACATGTGGATCCGGACGAGGTGCTCCGCCTGATGCAGGCCCTGCTGGATGCGGGCGCCGATCGCGTCAGCCTGGCGGACACGGTGGGCTATGCCGATCCCGCAATGGTGCGCAGCCTGTTTGAACGCGCCACGGCAATCGCCGGCGACCGCTTCTGGTGCGGCCATTTCCACGACACGCGCGGGCTTGGCCTGGCCAACGTGTATGCCGCCCTGCAAGCCGGCGTGACCCGCTTTGATGCCTGTCTCGCCGGGATTGGCGGTTGCCCGCACGCGCCCGGCGCCAGCGGCAATGTCGCCACCGAAGACCTGGCCTACCTGCTGGGCAGCATGGGCTTCGATACCGGCATCGATATCGACCGGTTGCTGGCGCTGCGCGAGCGCGTGGCCGGCTGGCTGACCAATGAGACCCTGCACGGCACGCTGTGGCGCGCCGGCCTGCCCAAGACATTTCCCGCATCGGTGGCCGATGCTGCCGCCGCCTGCGCCTGAGAGAGAAAATCATGAGCACTGAACATGCCTCCTTGCCGCTCGCCGGCGTCCGCGTGGTTGAGTTCACCCATATGGTGATGGGCCCGACCTGCGGCATGATCCTCGCGGACCTGGGCGCGGAAGTCATCAAGGTCGAACCCCCCGGCGGCGACAAGACGCGCAACCTGCCCGGCCTTGGCATCGGCTTCTTCCGCTCGTTCAACCGCAACAAGAAGAGCGTCGTCATCGACATCACCACCCCGGAAGGACAGGCCACGGCAGCGGAACTGGTTGGCCAGTGCGATGTGTTGCTGGAGAACTTCCGCCCGGGCCTGATGGAGAAATGCGGGCTGGACTACGCCACGTTGTCCGCCAGATTCCCCGGGCTGATCTACGTGTCGCACAAGGGCTTCCTGCCCGGCCCTTATGAAAACCGCCTGGCGCTCGACGAAGTCGTGCAGATGATGGGAGGCCTGTCCTACATGACCGGGCCCAAGGGCCGCCCGCTGCGCGCGGGTACCTCGGTGAACGACATCATGGGCGGCATGTTCGGCGCCATCGGCGTGATGGCCGCCCTGCGGGAGCGCGACCGTACCGGCAGGGGGCAGGAAGTGCAGAGCGCGCTGTTCGAGAATTGCGTGTTCCTGTCGTCCCAGCATATGCAGCAGTTCTCGATGACAGGCGAGCCGCCGCCGCCGATGCCGTCGCGCGTGTCCGCCTGGAGCGTCTACGACGTGTTCACGCTGGCCGGAGGCGAGCAATTGTTTATCGGCGCCGTCAGCGACAAGCAGTTCAACATCTTGTGCGGCGTGCTGCAACGTCCCGACCTGGCTGCCGATCCGGAGCTCGCGACCAACGCCATGCGCGTCGCGGTACGTCCGGCATTGCTGGAACGGCTGGGTGCGATTCTCAAGGACCATCGCGTGGAAGAACTCTCGCCGAAGCTCGAAGCCGCGGGCATTCCCTACGCGCCCATCATGCGTCCGGAGCAACTGCTGGATGACCCTCACCTGAAGGCAAGCGGTGGCCTCGTGCCGATGCAGACCGAGGATGGCGGCACCACGGACGTCGTGCTGCTGCCGCTGCTGATGGGCGGACGCAGGCCCGGCGTGCGCATGCCGCTGCCGGGCATCGGCGAGCACAACGACGAAATCCTGTCCGGCCTGCGCACGCGCACGCCGGATTGAATCTACCCGCATTGCCGCGTGGCATCGGATGGCCACGCGGATCAGAACGATAAGCATACGGAGACAGACATGGCATTCCCCCTTTCGCGCCGGGCGGTACTCGGCATGGCCGCTTCGGCCATCGCACTCGCGGTCGCCTTGCCGGCCGGCACCGTCATGGCCCAAGGCTCGGGCCGGCCGGTACGCCTGATCCTGCCTATCAGCGCGGGCTCGGGCGTGGATGCTATCGCGCGCGCCGCCGGACCGTCGCTCGGCAAGAGCCTGGGCCAGCCGGTGGTGATCGAGAATCTCCCCGGCGCCGGCGGCATTACCGGCGCAGCGGCGGTGGCCAAGGCGCCGCCCGATGGCACGACGCTGGGCCTGTTCTCCAACAACCATGTCATCAATCCGAGCGTGTACAAGAAGATGCCGTTCGACGCGATCAAGGACTTCACGCCCATCAGCGTGATCGGCTCGACGCCGCTGGTCCTTGTGGTCAACCCCAAGGTTCCCGCGAAGAACGTGCAGGAACTCGTTGCCTTGCTCAAGGCCAAGCCCGATTCGCTCAACTATGCGTCATCGGGCAACGGTACCATCATCCAGCTCGCCGCGGAGATGTTCCTCGATGAAGCGCACGTCAAAGCCCGGCACGTGCCCTACAAAGGCACCGGCCCGATGATGACCGACCTGATCGCGGGCCAGGTGGAGATGGGGGTCGTGGCGCTTAACGCCGTGGCGCCGCACCTGAAGAACGGCACCCTGCGTGCGATCGGCCTGTGCGGCGCCACGCGCTCGCCCGCCGCGCCGGAGATTCCAACCATCGCCGAACAAGGTTTGCCAGACTTCGCGGTCGAGGGCTGGTTTGCCGTGGTGGGTCCGGCAGGGCTTCCGCCGGCCGAGGTCAAGCGCCTCAACACCGTGTTCGTCAAGGCATTCACCAGCCCGGATGTCCTGGAAGCGATGAAGAGGCAGGGCAATACGATCAATCCCGGCACGCCGGAGGCCGCCGCGAAGTTCTTCCAGAGCGAAGCGGCGCGCTATGCGGCACTGGTCAAGAAGGCCAATGTGACCCTGGAGTGAGGTCGGGGTGTGCTGTCGCGGCGGGGCAACCCCTGCCGGCTTTCCCCGCTTCCCGTTGTCTCGCTCCCTGTCGGAAAATGTGCTTGATGCCGGTCACTACGCCGGTCTGCACGACCCCCGGAGCCGTCGTGGCCGCGTTGACCGCGCTTCCTTTAAAAGATGCCGTCGCCATCCTCCATGAGGATCACGTGGAGGATCTAGCTTTTGCGCCGCTGCACGGCGGTCAGTATCCCCCGCAGGATCTCGATGGGGGGAGGCGGGCAGCCAGGCACGGCGACGTCGACGGGGATGACGTTGGCGACGCGACCGCAACTCGCATAGCTCTCGCCGAAGATGCCTCCTGTACAGCCGCAGTCACCCACCGCGACCACGAGTTTCGGCTCTGGCGTCGCGTCATAGGTACGCCGCAAAGCGTCTTCCATGTGGCGCGAAACCGGTCCTGTCACCAGCAGCATGTCAGCGTGGCGCGGGCTGGCAACGAATTTGATGCCAAGCCCCTCAATGTTGTAGTAGGGGTTGTTGAGCGCGTGGATTTCCAGCTCGCAGCCGTTGCACGAGCCTGCATCGACCTCCCTGATCGTGAGCGCCTGACCGAGGATGTCGAGGATGTCCTGGTGGATACGTTGCATCGCGGCGCCACCATCGCCATCGACGGCCGGGGGCGGCTCCGTGACGATGCCAGTGCGGACGATTTGTTTGAGGATGCGCCACATCAGAGGTCGTGTCCCGAATAGCTGAGGTTGAATGACTTGTTGATCAGCGGAAAGTCCGGAACGATGTTGCCAATGACCGCGTGCTCAAGCACCGGCCAGTTCTGCCAGGAGGGATCATGGCAGTGGCAACGCAGGATTCTGCCGTCAGCGCCGATTTCGAGCGCCACAARGATTTCGCCGCGCCAGCCCTCCACCCAGCCTGCTCCGATGGAGATCGCGTCCTGCGCCCGGATGCCGGCATGGATCGTGCCGCCGGGCTGTTCCGAGCAGATGGCGCGAACAAGCCGCAGGGATTCAATGGTCTCGTCAAAGCGCATCGCCACGCGTGCGGCGACATCGCCATCGCGGTGCGTGGCCATCGTGACGTCTAACCGGTCATAGGGCGGCCATGCGTGGTCGCAGCGCAGGTCCGCCGCTTGCGCRCTGGCGCGTCCGGCGAGCCCCGCGAGGCCAAGCTGGGCGGCAAGTTGTGGCGTTACCCGGCCCGTGGCGCGAAACCGGTCCTGCAGTCCGGCATGCTGGTCATAGACGCGCCGCAACGCGCGAACTTCGCGCTCGATGCCGTCGCACTGCTTGCGCAGCCGGTCCATCATGCGCGGCGCCGGATCGATCGCGACACCCCCGGGCACCACCGCATCCATCATGAAGCGATGTCCGAAGGCTTCCCCGGACAGCCGGTGCCAATCCTCGCGCAGCCGCGAGAACTGAGCCAGTCCAAAGGCCAGTCCGGCATCGTTGCCCAACGCACCGAGGTCGCCCAGGTGGTTGGCCACGCGCTCGCGCTCCAGCATCAGGGCGCGCAGCGAGGCCGCCCTTGCCGGTATTTCGCTCCCCGAGGCGGATTCCAGCGCCATACAGTAGGCCCAGGCATAGGCCACGGTCGAGTCGCCTGAGATGCGGCCTGCGAGCCGGTAAGCCTCACTCGGCGCCAGTTCGGTGAAGCGGCGTTCGATGCCCTTGTGCGTGTAGCCGAGGAGGGCTTCAAGGCGCAGCACCTTTTCGCCGACGACGGAGAAGCGGAAGTGGCCGGGTTCGATGATGCCGGCATGCACCGGGCCGACGGCTATCTCATGCACCCCATCGCCATCGACACGTACGAAGGCGTAGTCCGCGGGCAGCCTGCCCGCGGCGGCCAGCGGTTGCGTCCCATGTTGCAGGGGGAATGACCCGGGTGGCCACAGGCCATGGTCGAGCCACGGGCGCTGGTCGTGGCTGCCTTGCACCCGGATGCCCGAGAGGTCCGCCATGGCGCGCTGCATCCGCCCGGCACACGGGAAGATGCCGGCCAGATCCGGAACCCCCTGAGCCGGGCCGCCGAGCCGCAGTTCGAGCCAGACCAGTCCATCCGGTACGGCATACGCGGCGCATGCCGCCAACGTCCCGCCCGCAGCGCTGCGATCGGCGCCCCACACGGAAATCAGTCGTCCGCCCGTGTCCGCGACCGTGCGCGCTGCCGCGCTCCATGCATCGGGACCGGCGAGCCCGTGCCATACCGGCAGCGGTGCCGGGAGGCGATGCAGGTCGAGTCCGAGTTCAGGCAGGGCCATGTGCTCAACCCCCCAGCATGGCGGCCGCCTGGCGGTACCACGCATCCAGGTACGGCGGGATATAGAGACCCAGCATCAAGCCGAGTATGAGGTGCAAGAATACCGGGACCAGCGCCGGCGGGTGCGGCAGGGGTTTCAGGGTGGTCTCGCCGAAGACCATCGGTTGCACGCGGCTGAACACTGACGCAAAGGCCAGGCCGAGCGCGACCAGCAGGAAGGGCGTGGCCCAGGGTTGTTCCCGCATCGCGGTCGTCACGATCAGGAACTCGCTGGCGAACACGCCGAACGGTGGCATGCCCAGAATGGCCAGTACGCCCAGCATCAGGCCCCAACCGACCGTGGGGCTGACCCGGACCAGCCCGCGGATCTCGTCCATGGCCTGGGTTCCCGCTTGCTGGGCCGCATGGCCGACGGCGAAGAAGATCGCGGACTTGACCAGCGAATGCACCGTCATGTGCAGCAGTCCGGCGAAGCTGGCGATCGGGCCGCCCATGCCAAAAGCGAAGGTCATCATGCCCATATGCTCGATGGAGGAGTAGGCGAACATGCGCTTGACGTCCCGCTGACGGATGAGGAGCAAGACCGCCGCCACTACGGAAACCAGGCCGAAGCCCATCATCAGGCGGCCGGTGAGATGGTTGTTCAGCGCGCCGTCCGTCAACACCTTGCAGCGCAGGATGGCGTAGAGCGCCACATTGAGCAGCAGGCCGGACAGCACGGCGGACACCGGGGTTGGCCCCTCGGCATGCGCGTCCGGCAGCCAGTTGTGCACGGGAACCAGGCCGACCTTGGTGCCATAGCCGATGAACAGGAAGGCAAACGCCAGGGTGATGATATTCGGGTCCAGCCGGCCCTTGACCGCATCGAGGTTGGTCCACAGCAGCGCGCCGCCCTCGGGGCCAATGACCTGCTCGGCCGCCATGTAGAGCAGCACCGTGCCAAAGAGCGCCTGGGCGATACCCACGCCACACAGGATGAAGTACTTCCAGGCCGCCTCGAGGCTGGCCGCCGTCCGGTACACGCTGACCAACAGCACCGTGGTCAGCGTGGCGGCTTCCATCGCCACCCATACGATGCCCATATTGTTGGTGGTCAGCGCCAGCAGCATCGTAAAGGTGAATAGCTGGTACATGCTGTGGTACAGGCGCAGCCGCGGCGGCGTCATCTTGCCGTGGTCGCGCTCCACGCGCATGTAGGGCCGCGAGAAGATGGACGTGGTCAGGCCCACGAACGCGGTCAGCGTAACGAGAAACACGTTCAGGGCGTCTATGTAGAACGCACGGTCCCACGCGAGCGTGGGACCGTCGTCGATAATTCGCCCGGTGAGCAGGCAGGCCGCGATGAAGGTGCCCAGGCTGAACACGACGTTGACGTCGCGCGCATGATCGCGATGACCGACCAGCGCCAGCACCAGCCCGCCGGCGAGCGGGGTTGCAAGCAGGAAGGCTAGCGCGATCAACTCAGTCCTCCTTCAGCTTCTCTAGGTGGCGGATGTCCAGGCTGTCGAACTGCTCGCGGATCTGGAACATGAACACGCCCAGGATCAGCACGCCGATCAGCACGTCCAGCGCGATGCCTAGCTCGACCACCATCGGCATGCCGTAGGTCGCCGAGGTCGCGGCAAAGAACAATCCATTCTCCATGGCCAGGAAGCCGATGACCTGCGGTATCGCCTTCGACCGGGTGATCATCATCAGGAACGAAAGCAGTATGCAGGCCAGCGCGATGCCGAGCGTGCCGCTGGCCAACTTCACCGACAGCCGCGAGATCGGCATGGCCAGGTTGAACGCGAAGATCACCACCAGAATGCCGATCACCATGATGGTCGGAATGTTGATCAGCGTCTCTACGTCCCAGCGGATATCAAGCCGGGTGATGACCCGGTGCAGGAGATAGGGGATCAGCAGCACCTTAAGCGCGAAAGTCACGCCGGCCGACAGGTACAGGTCTGGCTGCCGGGTCACGTAGCCGACCACGGCCGTCGCCAGCGCCAGGGTGGCGCCCTGCAGCGTGAACAGGTGGATCAGCGTCAGGATGCGGCGCTGCGAGATCATCCCGAAGGCCAGGATCAGCAGCACCGCGCCGAGCAGGTTGACAAACTGGGTCAGCAGGGTGCTCATGTCAGCGGGCAAGCAGCAAATGCACCAGCATGCCGATCACCGCCAGCAAGAAGGCGGTAGCCAGGAATTCCGGGACGCGGAAGATGCGCATCTTGGCGCTCACCGTCTCCAGCGCGGCAAGCAGGATGCCGCCCACCATGAGTTTGGCCAGCAGCGCCGGCAGCGCCAGCAGCATGGACGATGGCGCCTGGGCCTCGGCGATGCCCCAGGGGAAGAACAGCGCGAGTCCGATACACGAGTAGGCGAACAGCTTCAGGCTCGCGGCCCACTCGATGAGTGCGAGGTGGCGGCCTGAGTATTCCAGGATGAGCGCCTCATGGATCATCGTCAGCTCCAGATGCGTGGCGGGGTTGTCGACCGGCACGCGTGCGTTCTCCGCCAGCGACACCATGGTGAACGCAACGCCGGAAAAGGCCAGCCCGGGGTAGATCGCCAGTTGGCGATGGGCGAGTGTCTCGACGATGGTAGTGAGCGATGTCGATTTGGAAACCAGCGAGGCCGAGAACAGCACCATCAGCAATGCCGGCTCGGCAAGAAACCCGATCAGCATCTCGCGCCGCGCCCCCAGGGTGCCGAAGGCGGTGCCGATGTCCATCGCCGCCAGCGAAATGAAAACCCGTGCCAGCGCAAACAGGCCGACCAGCGCGATCGCATCGGCCGCGGGCGCCAGCGGGAGGTCCGTCGAGAGGGTTGGGATGATCGCGCATGCCAGCGCCATGCAGCCGAACACCACATAGGGCGTGACGCGGAACAGCGGCGATGCGTTGTGTGCCACCACCGATTCCTTGTTGAACAGTTTGTGCAGCGTGCGATATGGCTGCCAGAGGCTAGGCGCGGATTTGTTCTGCAACCAGGCACGGCATTGATTGACCCAGCCCGTCAGAAGCGGCGCCAGGGCGATCGATATCACGATCTCGATCGACTGTGACAGCAAGCCGGTGACTGTCATGGAGACCTCATCGCATCACCGCCAGTAGCGTGGCAATCAGAGTCAGGAAGCTATACAGCAGATACACGGAGATGCGCCCCTGCTGCATCAAGCCGGCCAGCCGCGCCAGATACGAGGCCAGATCGACAGCGGGCAGGTATAGCCAGCGCCAGAAGCGGTCCTCAATGGTCACGCGGTAGCGCGGCCGTTCGTCGAAGGGCGTCGGCAGCTCGCGCTCCATCAGGAAAAAGGGTTCGAAGATCTGCCGGATAGGCTGGCCGAATCCCTCGGCGGTGTCCTGCATGCGCGCGGTGCCCCAGGGAAACCCGCAGGCCCACGGCGGGCCGCGGCGCAACCGGCCGTGGTACAGCCAGCGCACGAGCACGTAGGCCAGGGCAAAGCTGGCCAGGATGCCGAGCAGGAAGATGACCGGCCCATAGCTGGCCTGGTCCCGGTTGGTCGGCGCCAGCAGCCATCCGCTTGCCGCTACCTGGGCACCCAGGCCGGCGGTGACCAGTTGTCGCGTCACCGGGTCGATCAGCTGAATGAACTGCGTCGGCAACAGGCCAAGCGCCACGCAGCCAAGGGCCAGCCACGCCATGCCCGCGCATTCCCAGGGGCCGGCGTCATGCGGGTGGGTGAGCTTGTGCTCGCGCGGCTGGCCGAGAAAGATCACGCCGAAGAACTTGACCATCGTATAACCGGCCAGCGCCGCCACCAGCGCGATCAGCGCGGCGACCACCGGAATCAGCATGGTCAGCAGTGGCATCGGCAAGCCGGGCGTGAACAGGAAGCTCTGCAGCAGCAGCCACTCCGACACGAAACCGCCGAGCGGAGGCAGGCCTGCGCTGGCCAGCACCCCCAGCAATGTGAGCCAGCCCACCCGGGGCATGTACCGTATCAATCCGCCCAGTTTGCCCAGGCTTCGCTCGGCGGTCGCATGCAGCACGCTGCCCGTGCCGAGAAAAAGCAGGCTCTTGAAGAAGGCATGGCTTGCGACGTGATAGAGCGTCGCGGTCAGGGCTAGTGCCGCCATCGGCCTCATGTCATAAGCCGAAAAGATCAGGGTCAGGCCCATGGCGACAAACAGCAGGCCCATGTTCTCGATCGACGAGTAGGCCAGCAAGCGCTTCATGTCGGTCTGCACCGCGGCGAAGACCACGCCGAACAGGGCGGTGGCCAGGCCGATGGCCAGAAGCAGCGCACCCCACCACCACAGGCGCATGGACAGCAGATTGAAGGACACGCGCAACAGCCCGTAGATGGCTGTATTGAGCATGACGCCGCTCATCATCGCGGAGACCGGCGAGGGCGCTGCCGGATGTGCCTCCGGCAGCCAGACATGCAAGGGCAGTATGCCGGCCTTGGCGCCGAAGCCGAACACGGCAAGCAGGAAGGCAATCGATGCCCAGAAGGGCGTCAGAGCCTGGCCGCGCATGTTGGCGAAGGTGTAGTCACCGGTGTTGGCCTGCAGCACACCGAAGCAGAGCAGAATTGCGATCGCGCCGATCCGCGCCATCGTGATGTAGATGTAGCCGGCGCTGCGCACCTCCGGAATGCGGTGATTCGCGGTCACCAGGAAGAATGACGACAGCGCCATGGTCTCCCACATCACCATGAACGAATAGGCATCGTCAGCCAGAATGACACCGGCCATGCTGGCCAGGAACAGGTGATATTCCAGGCAAAGCAAGCCTGGCGGCGTGCCCTCGCCCTTGCGGAAATACCCGGCCGCGAACATGGAGATGCCCGCGGTCGCGCCGCCGATGACCATCAAGAAGTAAGCGGAGAGGCTGTCGAGCCGGACGTGGAAGGGCAGCGACGGCAGCCCGATGGCCAGTACTGCGACCTCCGGCGTGCCGTGTACCGAGGCGAGCGCGAAGCCGGAAAGCGCCAGTCCAAGCAATCCACCGAGAGGGAAGAGAACGCGAGACACCAGGGTCAGCCGCTGCAGCGCGAGAACGCCCGCGGCCCCGACCAGCAACCAGGCCCCCACGACAATAAGCACCCAGTCGATATGGAGCCATTGTGCGGCCGGGGGCAGGCTGCTCATGGCCTAGCCCTTGCGGCGTGCGGTGCGCCGTTTGGCGGGCGGGGCTTCAGACTGCGCCTGCGCTTGTGGCACTGTCTCATCGCCGGCAGGCTCGACATTGTCCGAGTTCAATCCGCTGGGCACGTACTGGACCCCATGTTGAGCGAGGTACTCGCGGATGAGCTGGCGCACCACCTGCGATGCCGTCAGATCCTGTTGCGCGCAAAGGCGCTCGAAAGCGGCCTTCTTGTTTGGATCGATGAGCAGCGTCAGCCGAGCAGTCTTGATCTCCATGGAGCCTCAACGTGCTAGTACGATGGTCAGATGCATCACATCATGCATGAATGTCTGCTGCCAGGCGGTGCTCGGCACTGCCACCGAGCACTGCCGGTGAATCGGCAGCGGCGGTCGCCATTTGCTTGTTACAACCTAGCATACGGGATGAAGATTTCATATGCCAGGAACCATAATTCAATGCGCCATACGTGTAATCACTATGTTAATGTGATTAACATAAGCCACGCAGGCATCAAAGCGCGTGAGGCATTTGCGCGAACGGGCTGGCGAAGCAACCATGGAGCAGCTTGTGGAGCAGGTGGAGGATTGGGATGCTTGACAGGGGGCGTGGACATGCGGTGCTGCGTCCTTGCGCCACCAATGCCTCTTCCCGAACCCGGCTAGCTGGCGCCGGCATCGCCCATGGTGACGGATCGCAGGCTCGTCCTGAGTCCAATACGGCGCAATAGTGTCTGAATGGCGGCCGTGGCGACGTCATCCGTCTCTTGTATGTCCTCAAGCACCGCTTGAAGTACCGCCTGAATCCGCAAGGCCAGCGCTTCGGCAAGCCTTGCCGCGGTGGCGCGTAACGGACAAGAGCCACCGCGCGCGTAGAGCGTGACATCTCTAAGCAGGGCATCACCCCGGTAGATGGCCACCAGCACCTTCGGCTGGAAACTGCCGTCGACGAGCGCCTTTGCGCGCGGAGTGACGCGATAACTAACCGCCGGCTTGTGCATGGATCTCTCCCGATTGTTGCAAGGGCCTGACGGCGGCCGCGGCATTCCGTGACGGCAGGAAGCGTTGCCTTCCGGTCGGCACCTCGCAGGGAGGGCAGGCATCTCGGTGCCCTTGCGCGGACCTTTGCCGGATGCGACCTCGAAGTGGAACTGCGGATTGATGCTGGTAGTCCGCGACGCGGACATTGGTCACTCGCGGTCCTTCCTGGCCGGAAGCGTGGTACCGACTTGGGGCCGCGTGGCGTAAGCCACGCCATGCTGCTCAAGATAGTCGCGGATCAACTGGCGCACCACCTGTGACGGCGTCTGATCCTGCGCCGCGCACAGCGATTCAAAGGCCTTCTTCTTCACGGGGTCGATCAACACGGTGAAACGGGCGGTCTTGGATTCCATGCGCTCTCGAATAGTGTTGTATGATAATAGCGTTATCATTATATACAACTTGACGATGTTCCGGCATGCCAGCCGGTCTTGTCCGGCCTATGGCGGCAAGCCAGAGGACGTGATGTTTGCAAGTTGCTTAGGGGCCGCTTCTTATCCGAGGGCGATGTGGTAAACGCGACAATTGAAATGACGAACCGCATGGGCTTGCAAGGCAGGGGCTCAGCGCGGTTAACCTTTACCGCCGCTCAGTTCGAATCCGAGATCCTGCTTGTCAGTAATGACTGCACAGCGAATGCCAAGAATGTGATGGAGGTGATGCGGCTCTCGGCACGGGCGGGGACCGAGGTGCATATTCGGGCCACCGGACCGGATGAAGTTGCTGCCGTGAAAGTCATTGCCGCCCTGCTGACTGAGTGACGAATTGAATACCACGCCCGATCGAGCCCCCCAGATGGACCCCACGCGCACGTCCTTTGAAGCCTACTTGAAGTTTCTGTCCGAAGCGCCCAACGACGGCACGCCGACGGTGTTGGAAACCTCGCTTGCGCTTTCACTGCATTTCGACGCGCTGGCAACGCAAAGCGTCATGTCGCGGCGTGATCCCGACAAGCTTGTTCTTGGCTACACACGGACGATGATGGCGTTTTTACTGTTGCAGCCGGCGCCCGCCAGGATTTCGATGATCGGCCTCGGCGGGGGATCATTGCTCAAGTACTGCTATCGGCATCTGCCGGATGCCAAGGTTGTCGCCATCGAAATCGATCCGGCGGTGATTGCCCTGCGCGATACGTTTCACATTCCGCCCGACGACGAACGGCTCGAGGTGGTTTGCGCGGATGGCGCCGAATATGTCAAGAGTCAGGGCGCGCGGCCGGAGGTCATCCTGGTGGATGGCTTTCTCGCCCATGGCATGCCAACACAATTGGGCAGCGCGGACTTCTACGCGGCGTGCCACGCTAGGCTCGCCGACGATGGAGTATTGGTCGCCAACTTCATCGACAGCGATGCCGATATTCCGTTCTATATGGAAGAAATTCGTTCGGTGTTCGGCGACTCCTTTTCCATTTCTCCCTCTGAGGACAGTTGCAACTACGCGCTGTTCGCCTGGAAGGGCGCGCAGGCACTTCCCTCGCTGGACGAATTGCTGATGCGTGCGCGCGCTCTGGAAACCACGCATCCGCTGAATCTGCGCTCGGCCGCGCGTCGCTTGAAACAGGGCAAACGGCTGGCGGCGGATCACAACTTCTGGCAAAAGCTCGCGGGCTGACGCGTTCGCCGGCCGATGCCGAATAGACGCGGTCTGAACTGAAGGTAACGCTCACCGATGTGACCATGCCGATTCCATACTTGCGCAGATTGACCGGGAGGGAACGCAGTCCGGAGGCCGACCGGCAACTGGCACGCTATCTTGCGTTTGTGGCAGGCGCCACCAACGCAGGCGGATTCCTGGCGGTGCAGCAATACACCTCCCATATGTCGGGCATAGTGTCCGCCATGGCCGACAATCTGGCGCTCGGCAGCATCGGGCTCATCCTGGACGGCCTGGGTGCCTTGTTATCGTTTCTGGCGGGTGCGGCCTGCTCTGCGATTTTGATCAACTGGGGGCGGCGCGAGCGCCTGCACAGCGAATTCGCGCTGCCGTTGATGCTTGAATCCGTGTTGCTGGTGTGTTTCGGTCTGCTGGGCAGCAATCTCGAGCGTCACGAATGGCTGTTCGTGCCGGCGACGGTCATGGTGCTTTGCTTCATCATGGGGTTGCAGAATGCCATGATCACAAAGCTCTCGAAGGCCGAGATCCGCACCACGCACATAACGGGTATGGTCACCGACATCGGCATTGAACTGGGTAAGCTGTTCTACTGGAACCTGGCCAGGGCCAATTCCGCCAAGCCAACGGTGCTGGCCGACCGGAGAAAGCTGCGGGTGCTCGTTACGCTGGTCGCGCTGTTCTTTGCCGGCGGTGTAGTCGGGGCGGTAGGGTTCAGGCATGTTGGGTTCAGTGTCACCCTGCCATTGGCCACATTGCTGCTCGCACTTGGTGCCGTACCTGTCATGGATGACGTGCGAAGCCACATGTTGCGCTCGGACTTCCTTCCGCGGCTGGCCGCCCGCGCGCGCGCATGGGCACGGGAGGTGAAGCGCGACGTCCACGCGGTGTGRCTCGCTGCGCGCGATCCCCGCACGCCCTGGTATGCGAAAGCGCTGGCCATGCTGGTCGCCGCCTATGCGTTGTCTCCGATCGACCTGATTCCGGACTTCATCCCGATTCTTGGCTATCTGGACGATGTGGTGCTGGTGCCCCTCGGCGTGTTGCTGGTGGTCCGGATGATCCCGCTTGAAGTGATGGAAGAGCATCGGGCCGCCGCCGCGCTCGCTGCGGAGCGTCCCGGCAGCCGCATTGCGGTCGCCGTGATTGTTGCGCTCTGGCTTTCCGCGGCTGCGGTGGCAGTGGCCTGGCTGGCGCGGCTGCGCATTTGATGCGTGCGCCGCCGGCCACCAGGTCAATCGCAGGCAGGTGGGCAGGCCAATGAAGCGGGACGCTCAAATGGGGGACGCTCAAATGACTCGAGTGACTGAAATGACCAGTCAAAAAATCAGATTTTTTCGATCACGGATTCCCTCATTCGAATGCACACCTGGCTGCCATGACTGTTGTGGGCCAGTGATGGCGTCGACGGAGGAGATGTCGAGGCTTCCCGTAAAAAGCGATGCCGAGCACGAAGCTGCGCTTGAAAACCTAAGTTGCCCCCATCTTGGCAGCAAGGGTTGCCAGGTTTATGCCGAGCGCCCGTTGATCTGCCGTCTGTTTGGCACGACGCCCCGGCTGGCCTGCCCGAATGGAAACCGGCCGGAGTTGATGGTCGATCCTGATATAGATCGCCGGATTCAACGCTTCTTCGTTGAAACACGTCATGTATTAGTCTGAGGGAGGTCTTGACGAGCGACGTTCCTTGCTCGATCCCTTTCGCGGTTTCCAGAAACATCGAGGAGCACGCGCGATTTCGACATATTAGCTTGGGTGTAAACGGCATTGGCGAGCGATGCCGTACCCCACTCTCGTGGGACGTCATGCCGGCAGCCGTCAAAGCGACCCGAGTTCGTGCGTGTTCACGCCGTGTCAATTCGTCAATGGCCGCACGGCGGGGACGAACGCGGCTCGCGCTTCATCGGCGCTTCCGATCCGCCCGGTGACATCGCGAGGCGACAGGCCGATCAAACAGTAAGGTTGGCAGGCTGCTGAAATACTGTTTTTCGAAAATCGACGTGAGGCAGGCGGCCCGAAGAACGCGCAAAGTCGAATCGTACATTATTCATAATTATCGAAATATCTAATTGCAAATAAGCTCATGGGGTGCATCGGAGCCAATATACAGATTGTCGAGCGGAGTGCAACCGGAGTTTGGCTGATTTGCCGCATCCCTACTTGTTATGTAAGGGCAAATCATGACTTTAATCCCGGTGAGTACCTCCCATAATCCGCCGCAGGCAACTGCGCTATATCTCGTTTTCCCATCCTGGACCCAGAAGCCCGCTTGAGCGGCGCTATTGTTCTCAAGAATCTTGTAGTTAACCTTGCACACGACAGATTGTTGAGGCACGTTCAAACCCTGACTCGGTTGGGTCACGTAACTAACACTGCCTGGGGGATTCCTTGGCCTAGCCCAAATGATAATGGTCTGGGTTGTGGCCGAGACATTTGGTGCCATCCCGCCACAAGAATCTATATATTTGTTTCCGGCATAATCTACTATTCTTCCTGCTGTGCTAACACTATTTTCTCCGGAAAAAGATGGGCGATTCACGCATCCTGTCGAGGTAAATGATATCGCAGCGCAGAAGAAAAGTAGAGGATAATATCTTTTCATGATGTGAATATCCTATAACAGGATTATGGTCGACAGTGAAAAGAAGGGAGCCAAAAAGGATGGTTTCAGGAAAATTTCCAGAGATTTTTCATATTTTTCCGTAAATTGATCATAGGCGAAGACGTCATCAAGGACCAGATCGACATCCGCTACATCTTCAACCTACGGAGCGTTCATGGGTGGGAAGCATGTAAATCAAAAGGCCGTAGACGCCCGCCGCCGACTCGATAAGTTCGCCTTTAACCTCTGGCCAGGCGCTACGCTTATTTATCCTCGCGCGGTCCGCCGTGCTGCGTTAGGTATACATGTGCAAAGGGGCTTGACGAGCCGGAGTGATCGGAAGGACCGTTCCCGTACGCGCTGTGTAGGACCAAGGTCCAATTGAATCATAGTGTCGGTGTGACACTATGTACTTGCAGTCTAGGAATAGGAGTAGTGCAAACCTGTGATGCGGACGCGCTAACTTGGGGGCAGCGGAACTGCCATTCGAGCCAGGGTTTCGTCGGCATGCTGCGCGGCATGGAAACCCCTTGCACCGGATGACTCTCGTACCGACGTCCGTGCTTTGTGCGATTTGATATGGAGTCGCTAACATGAAATATCCCTTAATCGCGTTGGCCATTGCGGTCTCCGGGTGCGCCACCCCACCGCCACCACCGTCAGACGTTCGTCCCGTCGGCCAAAGTCAGCTTGCCCCCAAAGCGGCCGCTCAATGCATCGGGTCTAAATGGGCGAACAGCTCTGGCCAGGTGGTCTACATGCAGTACATGCTCGCTAACGACCAGGCATTCGATGTCTACGTTCCAGGCCAGCAACCACCAAGCGGCTCGGCCGCCATCGTACGCCAAGGCGCGAGTGGGTCCGGTTCATCGGTGGGTTTCCGCGGCACCGACAGCAATGCGGCTAGCGCCATCAGCCAGTGCCCGTAGGCCTGGGAGCCGCTGTTACTCCCGCGCAAACGCAGCAACGCTTATCGGGGGGGTATGAATCGTCGCATGGTAATTCTGGCGCTGGCTTGCTTATCGGTCATGCCGGCTATCGCGCTTGGCGCTAGCAAGGAGGAAAAGCAGGGGAAAGTACGCAAAGCGGCACAGGATTCTTTGGCTGCCCTCTACAGGGTGCAACCGTCGGCGCGCAAGGCTGTGGAGTCTGAGGCAGGCTATGCGGCGTTCAGCAACTTCGGCATGAAGATCCTCCTCGCTGGCGGAGGGTCGGGCGAGGGCGTCGCGGTCAATAACAAGACCAAGGCCATGACCTATATGAAGATGGCGGAGGTCCAGGCCGGCCTCGGCATGGGCGTGAAGAAATTCCAGCTGGTCTGGGTATTCGAGAACGAGACCGCGCTGAACGATTTCATCACGTCCGGGTGGACGTTCGGTGGGCAAGCAACCGCCGCGGCGAAAGCCGGCGACAAGGGCAGCGCGTACCAGGGGGCGATAGCCGTGGGGCCTGGCGTCTGGCTCTACCAGCTTACCGATAAAGGCTTGGCGATCGAACTCACCGCTAAAGGGACCAAGTACTACAAGGACGACGATTTGAACTGAGCCTGGCCGCTCCGGCTTAAGGAGCGGGATGGAGAATTGCCCGGAATTTAGGCGCGCTACGACATCGGAGCGGATATTGCCAACGCGCAGTGGCTTTTCTTCCATGTTTGCGGGGCAGAGCCTATTGTCTACTGACTCCCTTGGAGAGCCCGCATCGCGGGATGCCAGAGTCGATGGGGCATTCAGAATTCGTAATTGATGGATAGATCGAGGACAAAGTTGGTTGCCCGCTGCGTGATCGGGCTGTGCGCCGCGCTGCTAGCCAGTTGCCCTATTGCGGTGTCGGCGGTCAGCAACCAGTGCTTGCGGAAGTACCAGACCGTAGTGATGGCGGCACCGTACGACACAAGTCCCGGGCCGGGATTGTATTGGGGGTAGCCAGAACGCGCCGCCTGGAGTTGGCTGACACCGAACCACGCATTCATATAGCGGGCGTCAGCAAAAGTTATCGTGGGACCAGCGAACCAGTAGAACCTCTCCGAACTGCCCGGCAGCGGCAAATAGACACCCAGATCGCCTATCCATCCGTCGGTACCACCCATGCTGCGCCGGAGATCGGCGCGGACCACCAGCGGAAATTCTTTCGATACGGCATATTCCAGAAACAGTTTGGCTTCCGGGGCAACGTTGATATTGCCCATGCCGTTCAGATGCCCGGGATCGTCGGCTGCCCGTCGCCCCAGGTTATAGGTAATGGCGGCGCCGCCACGCCAGTGCGTCGCGCGCAGCAAATTGATGCCAATGCCTTCGCCAGTAGAGGCAAAGAACAGGTCGCCGTAACGGATATCGATGCTTGGGCCGACCAGCCAATGATATTGCTGGGCGCCGTCATACCTCGGCCGCAGGCTGGTGCCGAGACCCAGCCGGACTTCCCATTCGGGAATACTCCGCTCGAACAGCTTTATCAGTGGCACACCGGCCGAGTATTGCCATTCGGCGGCAGGTGATGGTGTTTGTGCCCGGGCCGGGGCGATGAAACCGGCGAAGGTGGCCAGCAGCGCGGCGAGAAGATGGTGCGCCAGCCTGCTTCCATGGCCGCTCGCCCGACCTATCCGCTTCGTGTGACGGTTCGACACACCACCTCCGTTTCACATGTTGGGGCGACCTGATTTCTGTAGAGACCCTGGCTGCCATCTTACAAGTAGGGTAGTGCGCGAAAGCCATGCATGCGCGCTGTTTTCACCATGCGCGCGCCAAATCCGACGAATTCGTGCACATTTTTACGTTGGAGCACTGCGCGGGATATGGCTTGCGGAGAGTCGTAGTCGGTGCGCCATCGCGAAGTTCTGCTTCGACGCAAAGGCGTGGGCGGATGTCGCGGAGATCGGCCCGGCGAGCGGCCGCCAAGGTCTACTCCCTGCCAAAACCGCTTCGCCCCTTCGACCGGCATTTACGGGGATATGCTGCTCCAGGCGCTATTCGGGCATCCGTGTGCCGGAAAGGCTGGATTCCCTCGACAAATCAACGGGTCGTCAGGGATGTGGCGGATGTTCTGCGAATCCCCGCCGACCCGCCTCCTCAACAGAGGGGTAGCACGTGCATTGCCAATTTTTTGGTATTATTTTTGGAAAAGATAATTTAGTTAGCTAAAGGAGTGCGTGAGGTATGGCAACGAACACCAAGGTCAAGGCGCTGACGATTACCAATCCCGCATGCCTGGTCGATGGCTCGGATAGCGAGTTCCGGCACCTGGTCAACGGCCTGCTGCCGTTCGCCGCCCGCCTGCTGTCCGTGCGCGATGGTTTCGGCAGCCTGATCGGCCTGACCGGCGTCCAGTATTCGCTGATCCGTTCAATCGCGCATCTCTCCGCGCAAGGCGAAGTGACGGTGAACCAGTTGGCCGAGCATCTGCATTTGAGCGGTCCGTTCGTTACCATCGAAACCGGGAAACTCAAGAAGCTCGGCCTGATCGACAAGAAGGCCCACCCCGAGGACAAGCGCAAGATGCTGCTTACGGTGGCAGCGGCGGGCACCCGCTTGCTGAGCGAGCTGACGCCGGTGCAGCAACGTATCAATGACGTCCTCTTCGAAGGCGTCAACCGCACCGAGTTCAAGGTCCTGTGCTCGGTGGTGGATCGCCTTGTGGCGAATGGCGATCGCGCCTCGCTCGACCTGGCGCACCTTCTTGCGCGGCAGCAAAAAGCGTGATGTTCGCTCACGCGGCTGTCCACGCAGTGGCTTCAGTGCGCCGCCCACTGGATCGTGCTGATGTCAATGCCTTCCTGATGCATATCCCATAGCGGGCTGAGCTCGCGCAGCTTGCTTACCGTGTCCCGTACCTGCCGTATCACCTGATCCACTTCCGCCTCCGTGGAGTACCTCCCAAGCGTAAAGCGAATCGAGCTGTGCGCCAGTTCATCGCTGCGCCCCAGCGCGCGGAGGACAAAAGAGGGCTCCAGCGATGCCGATGTGCACGCGGATCCGGATGAAACGGCAACGCCCTTGATCCCCATGATCAGTGACTCACCCTCGACAAAATTGAAGCTGACGTTGAGGTTGTGCGGGATCCGGTGCGACGTGCTGCCGTTGACGTAGACCTCGTCGAGTTGTTCGAGCCCGGCCAGCAGCTTGTCCCGCAATGCGCCAACGCGGCGCGATTCCTCGGCTAGTTCGAGCCTGGCGAGACGGAATGCCTCGCCCATGCCCACGATCTGGTGCGTCGCCAGCGTGCCGGAACGCATGCCCCGTTCGTGCCCGCCGCCGTGCATTCGCGCCTCGATGCGAACCCGCGGCTTGCGCCGGACGTAGAGCGCGCCAATGCCTTTTGGACCGTACACCTTATGCGCGGTCACGGTCAGCAGGTCGATTTTCAGCGCCTGGAGATCGATCGGGATCTTTCCGGCCGCCTGCACCGCGTCGCAATGGAACAGGATGCCGTGTTCCCGGCACAGGTTCCCGATGGCCGCAACCGGATGGATCACGCCAATCTCGTTGTTGACCATCATGACCGACACCAGGATGGTGTCCGGGCGAAGCGCGGCGCGCAGCTTGCCAAGGTCAAGCAGGCCATCTTCCTCGACGTCGAGATACGTGACATCAAAGCCCTGCCGCTCCAGTTCCCGGCAGGTGTCAAGCACGGCCTTGTGCTCGGTCTTGACCGTGACGATGTGTTTTCCCTTGCCGCCGTAGAAGTGGGCCGCGCCTTTCAGCGCCAGGTTGTTCCCCTCTGTCGCGCCCGAGGTCCAGACGATCTCGCGAGGATCCGCGTTCAGCAGTGCGGCTACGTGCGCGCGCGCGGTCTCCACGGCTTGCTCGGCTTCCCAGCCATAGCTGTGGCTGCGCGAGGCCGGGTTGCCAAAGTGCTGGTACAGGTACGGCACCATCTTGTCGACGACCCTGGGGTCGACCGGCGTCGTGGCGCTGTAGTCCATGTAGATCGGGCGTGCGGTGGCTGCGTCCTGCATTCCTTGGTTCTCCTGATGCGGTTGATGCGCCTTTGGTCCGCGTGATGCGCGGGCCGGCGGCGAGAGCTTGCCGGGAGTCTACCGCCGGCCGGGGAAAAAACACGTTGGCACCATGCCGCCGGTAGGGTTGCTCGTCGGCTTGTCCGCAACGCCGAATCAACCGGATCCGGTTGAAAGCCGCGCGGACAATTGCCCGGAAAGTCATGCCGGCAAAGGGTTTCAGCGTTCGTGACGGATTTCATGCGTGCCAACGATGAGTACTGCATCAAGGGTTTTTACCAATTTGCATACCGATGAATAGTAGCGTTTATTAATAGCTAAGTTATAAAGCTAAATGGCGCCGCGGGACCGGACTGCGCCAACCCGGTTAAGGGGTGCCCATGAACCACGATGACGAGACGCAGGTTCTCCTCGGCTCCCCCGCAGGCAGCGATGCGGCGGGGCGCGAGCTCCCGCTTGGTGCGCATCTGGTCACGGCGCGCCGCGGCTACTTCCATCATGGCATCTATGTTGGCGGCAACCGGGTGGTGCACTACGCCGGATTTTGCGCGGCATGGCATCGCGGCCCGGTGGAGGAGACCACGCTAGACCGCTTCTCCGGCGGCCGCGAAGTCAGCATGCGGGCGCACGTGCACGCCAAATACAGTGGCGAGGAGGCCATGCGCCGTGCCCGCTCTCGGCTTGGCGAGGAAAACTACCGTCTGCTCACCAACAACTGCGAGCATTTCTGTTCGTGGTGCGTGTCCGGCGAAAGCCGCAGCGAGCAGGTGGAAGCCTGCCTGCACCATCCCTGGACATCGATTCCCCTGATCGCAAGCCTGCTCCGGGCCATTTTTGCGGCGCTGGGTCCGTCGTTGCGCGAAGCCTGACCCCACAACCAAGGGTTTTCACCAGCTTGAATGGCGGCATGGATTGGCATTCAATACTACCTAAGTTATAAAGCTAATAAACGAAGCAAAAAACGACAAGTGAAGCAGCGGATCGGAATGCGATCCGCGCCACGGTTTCCATACAGGAGGGATGATGGCCGAAACCCATGCACAGCGCGACGCCGATGCCGACGAGCAGCGTCGCTTTCGCAGCACGCTCGCGATGTTCGCCACGGGCGTGGCGGTGATCACCGCGCCCCGCGCCCAAGGCGCACCGGTGGGCATCACGGTGGCGTCGTTCAACTCAGTCTCGCTCGATCCCCCGCTGATCCTGTTCTCGGTGGACCGGCGTTGCCTGAGCCTGGACGATCTTTGCGCGACGCCACGCTATGCCGTCAACGTGCTCGAGGCGAGCCAGCAAGACCTTTCAAACCGCTTTGCCAGGGCGAACTCCGGCAAGTGGGACGGCATCGGTATTGCCCCGGAGGGGAGCGGCCAGGCGGTGCTCCTGCCCGACGCGCTCGCCACCTTCGAATGCGAGCCGTATGCGCGCCATGACGGCGGCGACCACGTGATCTTTATTGGACGCGTCGTTCGCCACCGGGCCCGGCCGGATGGCAGGCCACTGGTTTTTTTCGGAGGCAGGTATCGCGTTCTCGACGAGACGCCCGCCGCCGCTTGATTCAACGACAGATACGTATTTAGGAGAGAAGACATGGTCAAGACAGGTAGCCGGCATATCGACATGCTGCGCGACGGCCGCGAGGTCTATCTGGATGGCAAGCGGGTCGCGGATGTAACGACCGACCCCGCATTCCGGAACTCGATCCGCAGCTACGCGAACCTCTACGACTTCCAGGCCAGCCCGGAGAACATCGAGAAGATGACCTTCGAGTCGCCGGACACCGGCGAGCGCGTAAGCCGGATCTGGCAACTGCCCGAGAGCTACGACGATCTGGTCGAGCGCCGGATGGCCTTAGAGGCCTGGACGGAACTGCACTACGGCTTCATGGGCCGCTCGCCCGACCATGTCGCATCCTGCATTTCCGGCATGTACATGGGGATCGACGTCTTCGAGCAATACGACCGGGCCCGGGCCGGCGCCCTGCGCGAGTACTACAAGTACGCCCGGGACAACGATCTCTTCCTCACCTACGTCATCGTCAATCCTCAGGCAAACCAGTCCAAGGCGGCGCACGAGCAGGAAGACAAGTACCTGGCGGTGGGCATCGTCGACCAGGATGCCGAAGGCATCACGGTGCGCGGCGCAAAGATGCTGGCAACCAGCGGCATCATGGCCAACGAGGTATTTTGCAGCTGCATCCAGCCCTTGCGCGAGGGCGATGAGATGTATGCGCTTTCGTTCGCCGTGCCCATGAACATCAAGGGCTTGAAAGTCATGTCGCGCAAATCGTACGAGGGCAACGCGACTTCGGTTTTCGACAACCCGCTGTCGAGCCGCTACGACGAGAACGACGCGGTCCTTTACTTCGACGACGTCAAGGTGCCATGGGAGCGCGTCTTTATCGCGGGCGATGTCGGCATGTGCGCAAAGCAGTTTCATGCCACGCCGGCGCATAGCTACCAGAACTACCAGTGCCAGGTCCGGCTGATGGTGAAGCTGCGCTTCCTGGTGGGCATCGCGCAGCGCATTACCGAGGTCAACGGCACCAATGCCTTCCCGCAGGTGCGGGAGATGCTGGGCCAGCTCGCCGCCGAGGCGGCCATGGTGGAGGCCTGGGTCTATGGCATGGAATCCAAGGGTCATATGGAGAAGGGCTACTTCGTGCCCGACCGTAACCTGCTGTACGGATCGCAGGTCATCACCCAGCAGCTCTACGCCAAGGTCCTCAACGCCCTGCGCGAACTGGCGGGTGGCGGAATGATCATGCTGCCGTCGAGCATCCGCGACTTCGAGAACCCGGCACTGGCCTCGATTATCGACAAGACGCAGAAGTCGCCGGCCTGCAGTCCGGAAGAGCGCGTCAAGTTCTTCAAGCTTGCCTGGGACGCCGTCGGGTCCGAGTTTGCATCGCGCCATAACCAATACGAGATGTTCTATGCAGGCGCGGGCTTCGTCACCAAGGGGCACGCCTATCGATCCTACGACTGGAAGAAGGCCACCGACCTGGTCGACAACATCTTGGGCAGCTATTCGCTGGGCGCGGAGCTGGGCCAGGTGGCGCGCGCTGCCTGAGCAGGCAGCCGCTTTTTGAGATTCGCTGACACCCACGGAGATAACCATGGCGATCAACAAGCTTCACGATGAGTTTCACACCATTGATATGGAGAGCGGCTGGGAGGTGCCTCCCGGCTATCCTTCGGGCATCCAGCAAAAGATACTCTCCGGCTCCCTTGACGAAGGCGGCGGCCGCGGCAGCCGCACGCGCCTGCTGCGATTCCAGCCCGGCGTCTTCACCACCGCGCCGTTCGTCCATCGCTACTGGGAGGAAGTGTATCTGCTCAGCGGCGACCTGACCGTCGGTAACGACGAGCGCGGCGAGGGCGGGCGGGCTTTCGATCCGAACACCTATGCATGCCGTCCGCCGGGTGCTTATCACGGTCCCTTCAAGTCGAACGCGGGTTGCATGCTGCTGGAAATCCATTACTTCGACCCGGCCTGATCATGGTGGCGACCATAGATTCCGTGATGGGCCAGCTCTCGGCGGGCACCGCCGATGCGGCGTCGCTGCTGGCGGATTGCGTGGAGCGCGCCTGCAATCCCGGCGGGGAGGGGGCTCGCGTGTATCCGCACGGCGTGAGCATGGCCGCGTCGAAGCAAGCCACGGCCAGCGACATATTGCGCAGACAAGGCGTTGTCGGGCGGCTCTCTGGCTTGCCGATTTCGGTCAAGGATCTGTTCGATGTGCAGGGCGACGTCACGCGGGCCGGCGCCCGCGTGCTGCCCGAGCAGGCTGCCACGGTTGACGCGGTCGCGATTGCACGGTTGCGCGCGGCCGGCGCGGTCTTCGTCGGCCGCACCAATATGACCGAGTTCGCGTACTCCGGGGTTGGCACCAATCCGCACTACGGCACGCCCCGCAATCCGTTCGAGCGCGCGGTTGGCCGCATTCCCGGCGGTTCCTCGTCCGGGGCGGCGGTGTCGGTGACGGACGGCATGGCCGTGGCCGCGATCGGCTCGGATACGGGCGGCTCGTGCCGGGTTCCTGCGGCGCTCTGCGGCATCGCGGGGTTCAAGCCCACCGCGCGCCGGGTGCCGCTGCAGGGCACGGTGCCGCTGTCGCCCAGCTATGACTCGATCGGTTGCCTGGCGCAGACGGTTGCCTGCTGCGCCGCGCTCGACGGGGTCATGGCGGGGGAACCGGAGGTGCCGTTGACAGCAAGGCCGGTACGTGGCCTTCGGCTGGCCGTGGCACGGAACGTGGTGCTCGACGGGCTTTCCGGCGAAGTCGCCAGTGCCTATGAGCGGGCTCTTGGCCGGCTGGCTGCCGCCGGCGCCTTGCTGCGTGAGGTTGCCTTCAATAGCTGGAACCAGTTGCCGGAACTGAACATCAACGGGGGCCTGGTGGCGGCGGAGGCGAGCGCGTGGCATGCCGGGCGGGTCGCCGCCCAGGCGGATCGGTACGACCCGCGAGTCCTGTCGCGCATCCGGATGGGCGAGCAGCAGAGCGCGGCGGATTACCTGCGGATGCGCGCCCGGCGCGAAGCGCTATGCCGGGAGGCACAAGGGGAGTTGCAATGGTTCGACGCAGTGGTGCTGCCGACCGTGCCGATCGCGGCACCGCGGATTGCCGACCTGGCCGATGACGCCGCGTTCTTTAGTGCCAACCGGCTATTGCTGCGCAATCCCGCCATCGCCAATGTGCTCGACCTGTGCGCACTGACCATGCCGTGCCATGAAACGGGCGAGGCACCGGTCGGGCTGATGCTGTTCGGCCAGCCGATGGCGGACCGGCGACTACTCGCCATCGGCATGGGCATGGAGTGCATCCTGCGTAGCCACGAGGAGTAGACGCCTTATCCGCCGGCAAGGCTTTGTGTCGGCTTCTGACAACGAGGAGGAGAGATCATGTTTCATTTTCGGTTCAAGCCGATGTTCCTGGCCGGCACGATGCTGGGCGCTTCGGCGCTCGCCGCGGCCCAGCCGGGCAAGATCAGCGACGGCGTGGTGAAGATCGGTGTTTTGACGGATATGTCGTCGATATTTTCCGATATTGGTGGAAAAGGGTCACTGGTGGCCGCCCAGATGGCGGTGGACGATTTCGGCGGGAAGGTGCTGGGATCGGACATCAAGGTGGTCAGCGCCGACCATCAGAACAAGACCGATGTGGCCGGGACCATCGCGCGCGACTGGTTCGACAACCAGAAGGTGGACGTCATCCAGGACGTATTGCCGTCCTCGGTGGCGCTCGCGGTGTCCAATCTCGGCAGGGAGAAGCACAAGCTGGTGATTGCCAGCGGCGCCGGCACGACCAGGCTGACCAACGAGGATTGCTCGCCCTACACCATCCAGTATTCCTATGACACCTATGCCTTTGCAGCCAACACCGTCAAAGCCCTGTCAAAGGGCGGCGACAACAGCTGGTACTTCCTGACGGTCGACTACGCGTTGGGAGCGTCCCTTGAGAAAGACGCGGTCGATGCATTGACCTCGGTAGGGGGGAAGGTGATCGGGAAGGCAAAGCATCCCATCAATTCCCCGGACCTTTCGTCCTATCTGCTGCAAGCCCAGGCATCGGGCGCCAAGGTGATCGGCCTGGCCAACGCCGGCAGCGATACCGTCAACGCATTGAAGACCGCCCGGGACTTCGGCATTGGCGGCGCGGGAAAGCAGAAGCTGGCGGGACTGCACATGTTTATCAGCGACATCCACAGTCTCGGCCTGCAAGCGGCACAAGGGATGATGCTGACCACTTCCTTCTATTGGGACCGAGACGATGCCACGCGTGCCTGGTCGCAGCGGTTCTTCGACAAGACCAGGAAGATGCCCACGCTCGTGCAAGCCGGTGTGTACTCGTCGACGATGCACTACCTGAAGGCCGTCCAGGCCGCGGGCACCGACGAGACCGACGCGGTGGTGTCGAAGATGAAGTCCAGCCCCGTCAACGACTTCTTTGCGGCCAATGGAAAGATCCGCGCCGACGGGCTGATGGTGCATGACATGTATCTCGCCGAGGTCAAGACGCCGCAGGAGTCCAGGAAACCATGGGACTACTACAAGATCAAGCAGGTCATTCCAGCCAGCGAAGCATTCCGGCCGATTTCGGCAAGCAAATGCGCGCTGATCAGGAAGTGACGGTTAGCAACTAGCAACTACGGAGACATGAACATGCTGACATTCGATATTGAGACACGCACTGGCAGGTGGCAGCGCGTTGTGGACATCAGGCAGCTTGTCATCGCGGGCTGGACGGGGAGAGATGCCGACGCGATGGAGAAGCACATCCGCGAGCTGGAGGCGTTGGGCGTAAGGCGGCCATCGGCCACCCCGGTGTTCTACCGGGTTGCGGCGGACCGGCTGCAATCGCAGCCCGCGATCCAGGTCAGCGGAGGCGCCAGCAGCGGCGAAGTGGAGTTCCTGCTGATCAAGCACCAGGGTGAAATTTTCGTCGGCATCGCCTCGGACCACACGGACCGGGAGGTGGAGACCTACGGCATCACGGTGTCCAAGCAGATGTGCGACAAGCCATGCGCGCAGGTGCTCTGGCGTCTGGCGGACATCGGCAAGCACTGGGACCAGCTTGTCCTGCGTGCCTACGCGACCATCGGCGGCGAGCGGGTCCTGTACCAGCAGGGGCCGGTCACGGCGATGCGTTCGCCCCAGGACTTGCTCGACAGGTTTGCGGAGCAGGGCGGCAGTTTCGACGATGGYACCGCCATGCTGTGCGGCACGCTGGCCGCGATCGGTGGCATCCGGCCGGCGGATCGCTTCGAGATCGAACTGGAGGATCCGGTGCTGGCTCGCTCGCTGCACCATGCCTACGCCGTCGAGGCGCTGCCCGTCCACGGATAAGGCCGCCGGCCAGATCCGCATTCCCGATGCATGCCAGAGGCGAACAAACGATGCCCCACGAAGATTCCATATTAGAAACGCGCGGCCTGACCAAGTCGTTCCGCGGCTTCACCGCTGTGAGCGACGTCAACC